>JAAHHL010000580.1 GCA_010672185.1 Caldora sp. SIO3E6
TACTTTCAATAAATCGTGTCAAAGTCTCTTTATCTTCGTCCGAGCGCTGTTGTTCAAGCAGAAAGTTACTCATAGACAAACTTAAGTAATTATACCCAAATTCATTTGTACCATAATTTGCCGCTCTTAAATAGGACTGCTATAGTAGTGATTAATGCTGCTATCAGGGACATCATTAATTTGGAGTTCTTTGATAAATCGCTTGATGAAATAGCCAACAGCTTCCGCCATTGGCTTCTTTAGTTCCTCCGCCTTTACCCGTGTTACCCCACTCTGAATTGAATTTTTGAAAAAGTCCTTCACATAGTCTTCCAGTGCCGATTTCCCCAGATTCAGCACCTGATCGAGTACCAACTTACCCAACTCTACACCGGTTGCGGCTGCAAACAATTCTAACATGCTGCAATTTTCATCAAGCGACTCAACTATTTCTCCACTATCGCATTTTTTAGCTGTCAGCTTTCAGCTGTCAGCTTTCAGCATAAGTAGGTTGGGTGTAGCGATAGCGAAACCCAACAGGGTCGCGTGCTGCGTTGGGTTTCACTGCGTTTCACCCAACCTACATTTTTAGGATTCCTGGCGTCAAACTCAGTTTTAAGTCTACAGTTTTAGGTTTACTGATATTAGGTTATCACAATACCTTTCTTATTTTCCTTTGTGAACTTTGTGTCTTTGTGGTTTCTCAAAAAATCCTAGTTAATTCGTCGAGGATCTTGATCAGATAAAATCATAACTGTTATTGGCTCTCCTTGATGATTCTTGGCAGGAGCCAAGGTTACATAACTGCTGAATTTACTATTTTTGACTAAGTAAAGGAGATTGTCATTGCCATATTTACCTACTTCCGATAACTCTTCAATTTGCTGATCCTCTTCTAGTTTGCTCTTAGAGTTTACCACCTGTAGATTTTTGTTCAAACTTTCTACAATATCCCTTGGCTTTACAGAAGACGATTTGGTTTTCCTTGCATTGTCTAAATCAAATGAGCCCTGAGTAAATATCTCCTTATCATTGAGTAAATCTAAGTCTTTATCAAAATCTTCTAGTAACTCGTCTTTATCCTTGGTTTTGCTAATTGCACTAGAGACATATAATGTAAATAATAGATATTCTGGATTGTCTTCTATCTTGAGCTCCATTAATTGATTTAAACTATATTTATCTGACTCAAGATATATTGCTACTTTACCATCATTAGCTATCAAGTGTAAATACTTAGTTTCATCTCCTGTAGCCGTTGATACTTTATACACCTTAAAATCATCAGTATCAGTAACTTCTTGAGGACTAGCAAAATCATCATTTGGCAGCAGTTCCTTCTCAAATTTTGCAGCTACAGCTTGCCAATCATCTTCTGTATTAAAGAGATAAGCAGCTTCTTCAAATCCTGGACGCAATACACCACCAGAACCTTGAGCTGCATCTGGATAACGGGGAAATTTTTCAAAAAATTCTATTGATGGATCTGCTGGGGGATTTTGAGTTTGGTTATTGGTTGTTGGAGATGGTGTCTGATTTTCCGGTGACTGATTTTCCGGTGACTGATTTTCCGGTGTTTGATTTTCCGGTGTTTGATTTTCCGGTACTTGAGGCTCCTGCTGATTGGAGTTTTGTTCAGGTTGATTAACTTCTTTAACGACCTTTTTTGGCTCTGGAGAATAAGGTTGTTGTTGATATGTTGGTGTTTGATATGTCGGTGTTTGATATGTTGGCTGTTGATATATCGGTTGTTGATATATCGGCTTTGGATATGTCCGGGGTACAGTTGGCTGTGGGATATTGGTAGTGGCTTGAGGGGAAGTTGACTGTGGGATATTGGTAGTGGTTCGAGGGGAAGTTGGCTGACTCCTCTCTGAAGTTGGCTGGCTTCTCTGTGAGCTGGATTGAGTAGTCGGTTGTGGGGACAATTGAGGAGAAGCCTCCGGAGATGGCTCGACAGCAGGGGGCAACTTAGTTACCTTGATTGCTTCCTCTTTTTTAAGAGGCTCAACCTTTCTCCAGTTAGGTAAAGTGGGGGACATGAGTACGACAGCATGTAACCCCAAGGAAATCAGCAACATCGGACGAAATAGCATTCGTACTGGAACTGGTAGTTTTTTGAGGAAGTGAGGCTGATTCATGGCAGTATTAGGTGCGATATCGCTGAGCAAGACTGGCTAAATTGAACCCTATTGTTCTTCTAGACAGCAAGGAAACCAAAACCCCTATAAACCCAGAAGTATACTGTTTTACTTTTGTTTCAACAAATATCCTCTCCAATTATCTCAACAACAGTCTACACTTTTCCCACTCTGGTTGACCAAAAGCGCCGAAAACCCGATTCCCAGGTTTTGATTACTGAGTTTTGTTGGAGAAATTGTTGTTTTTTGTTTGTTGTTTGAAAATTAAGAATAGGGAAGATCTACCTTGTCCTCTCATTCCCCTGTTAGGCTAATTGGCTTATGTCCCAAAAAAACGAAACTACAGTTCTAGTGCTTTCTTTAGCAGTCACCCTAGCTCTGGTGGCTGCTGGAGTGTGGTGGTTTCAAAAATCACAGGATACTTCACCGCCACCTCCTCCAGAAGAAGCACCGACTGAGGATGGTTCAACTCAGTCAGGTTCAACTCAGCCAAAGCAGAAACGCTTCAGTGCCGGTGAACAACTATTAATTCCAAACCCAACTCCGGAAAAGGAAGCTGCTATCAAAGCGATCGCAGCGGGGAATTACAATGAAGCTGTAGTTAACCTAGAGTCATCCCTAAAAGCTCAACGCAATGATCCTGAAGTGTTGATTTACCTCAACAACGCTCGCATTGGTAACCAAAAGTCCTACACCATTGCTGCTTCCATGCCAATTGGGAAAGATTTGGGTGCAGCTCAAGAAATGCTGCGGGGTGTGGCTCAAGCACAAAAAGAAATTAATCAAGCAGGTGGCATTGATGGTGTACCTTTAAAGGTGCTGATTATTAACGATGACAATAAACCAGAAGTTGCTCAACAAGTGGCTCAAACTTTGGTAAAGAATTCTGCAATCTTAGGAGTTGTTGGTCATTTTAGTAGTGGAGTTACTTTAGCAGCCGCCGAGGTTTACCAAAAAGCAGGATTGGTTATGATTTCTCCCACTAGTACCTCAGTAGAACTATCAGGAGCCGGGGAATATATCTTTCGCACCGTACCTAGCGATCGCTTTGCGGGTAGTGCCCTTGCTAGTTATATGCTCAAGGAGTTAAAGAAACCAAATGCTGCTGTATTTTTTAACTCTGAGAGCAACTATAGTAAATCATTAAAGGATGTATTCACTACTACAGTATTCGCTGAAGGGGGAAGAGTGGTATCTGAGTATGACTTAGGAAAGTCTAACTTCAATGCCGCTAATGCAGTTAAGGAAGCAATGGAGCTGGAGGCGGAGGTGTTAATGTTAGCTCCTAATTCTGATACTCTCGATCAAGCTTTATTCGTAGTGCAAGTCAACGACGGACGTTTACCGCTGCTAGCAGGGGATAGCGTCTACAAACTCAAGACGCTACAAATCGGTGGTAAAGATGCCAAGGGTATGGTACTGGCAGTACCCTGGCATATTCTAGGGGATCCAGACGCTAAGTTTCGCCAAGCAGCCCAGAGTTTATGGGAGGCAGATGTTAACTGGCGCACCGCTTTGGCTTATGATGCTACCCAAGCCCTAATTGCTGGATTGAAGCGCGCTCCTACCCGCAAGGGAATTCAAGAAACCCTTGTGGCATCAGGATTTTCCATCCCTGGTGCTGGGGAAGAGATTCGCTTTTTACCCTCAGGCGATCGCAATCAGAAAGTACAGTTAGTTACTATTGAACCAGGCGGTAGATCCAGTTCCGGCTATGATTTTGTTCCAGTCAAGGAGGAGTAGGGAGCTGAGGGAGCTGAGGGAGCTGAGGGAGCTGAGGGAGCTGAGGGAGTGTGGGGAGACAAGGAGGACAAGGGAGACAAGGGAGACAAGGTAGGCAAGGAAGATGTTCCAAATTTTCCATTCCCAATTCCCAATTCCCAATTCCCGATTCCCAAACAACAAACAACCAACAACCAACAACAAACAACAAACAACAAACAACAATTCCCAATGAAGCTTAAGAATTCAGCAATTCTCACCCTACTCTCCCAAGGTATTATCCTTGTTTCCACCTTCCTACTATCTGTTGGCTTGGTTAGTGCCAAACCGTCTCAATCTGAGTCTCCCACCATGACTCTGGTTCAGTCAATTTCCCGGGAAGAGCGGGAAGAGTTGGAGGAATTGCGGAAAGAAAGGCAGCTTCAAGAGCAGGTGCAAGCAGAAGCCAATCGTGCTTTTAGTCGAACCACAACTCTGTTTAATGTTTTGCTGGCAATCCTGGCTTTGTTGTTAGCCGCAGCAATTGCGGCTCTGTGGATATTGCGACGAGCCGTCATTCGAGAAGTTACGGAGGTTGTCAAGGCACATCTGGAAGATCTGGGAGGTTTGGAAAGTCAGCTGGCTAGTGCGAAGCAAGAAGTCAACAAAATTCTGCAAAGAGCCGAAACTGTTGAAGGAAATATAGATGCTCAAGCAGGAGACTTTCGACGGGAGCTCGAAACCCACCGCACAACTTTATCCCAACTAGTCTCCGAACTCTCTCAATTTAAAACCCAGAATATCGAAGAACTAGAAGCACAATTGGGAAGTACTCAACAAAAGTTAGTACAGTTGGAATCTGGCTTTACGGAACAACTTTCCCTGTCACAGTCTGCTACGGACAAACAGAAAGAACTAACTCAACAAAAATTAGCACAATCTGAACTGGAGTTTACCAATCAACTCTCGGAGTTTCAGTCAGGAGCTCAGGAGCAGAAGCAACTTGTCTTAGAACATTTTAGCAAGTTAGAAGCTCAGCTGGCTCCTCAACTGGATGAACTCCACCTTAAAACTCAGGAGCAAGTTCAGCAGCAGAAGGAACAAACCTTAGCAACCCTGGGAAAATTGGAGGCTGAGTTTAGTGCTGGGGTGTCGGAACTACAGTCAACGGCAGATGAGCGTAAGGGTCAATTATTAGAACACTTGGCACAACTGGAGACGGAGTTTGGTACAGGAGTATCGGAATTACATTCAACTGCCGACAAGCGCAAGAATGAGTTACTGGAGCAATTAGGAAAACTCAACTTGGAGTTTGCGACTCAGTTAGCACAGTTACACTCGGAGTCTCAGGAGCACAGGAATAAGCTAGTTGAGAATTTGCAGCAGTTGGAAGCTGAGCTATCTACTCAAAAGTCAGAGCTACAGTCGGATACTCAAGGGTATAAAGAGGCAATACGCCAGCATCTAGAGCAAGTAGA
>JAAHHL010000581.1 GCA_010672185.1 Caldora sp. SIO3E6
GACCCTATATATGGAAATACCCAAGGGTTAAGGAAAATTGTATTCTTCTTCCTCTGCTCCTCTGCTCCTCCGCTCCTCCGCTCCCTTGACAACGGCATTGCATGCCTTAAGTTGACACCAATGACCGACGTGCGCCCTCACCGACGTGCGCCCTCACCGACGTGCGCCCTCACCGACGTGCGCCCTCAATGCTTGTACCCTTTATACTGCTGTCGGAAGCGATCGCAAATACTCCAGATGTCCGACTTCTTAAAGAAGTCGGACATCTCCCCTGGTTCGGGCATCTCCCCAGCCTCCCCACACTTCCCACACCCCCCACCCTTTTTTTCCTTCACCCTTTGAGGGGAATCTCGATCACAAATTCTGTCCCTTTTCCTAGTACGGAATTACAACTGAGCTTACCTTGATGATACTCCTCCACAATCTGACGCGCGATCGACAAACCTAACCCGGTTCCTTTCCCTGGAGGTTTTGTGGTAAACATCGGTTCAAAGAGCTTCTGCTTAACTGATTCTGTAAAACCAGGACCATTGTCACTAATCCGAATAACTACCCAATTGCTCTCGATTACTTTTGTGTGAATCTGAATAGTAGGGATGGGGAATTGGTTATTGGTTATTAGTTGTTGGTTATTTGTACCATATCCTACACTGCTCTTTTGCTGAAATGAGCTATCTGCTGCACTTTCAGGAACTGTAGTTAATTGCCGTTGAGCTACAGCTAGGCTCAGTGGGGAAGAACCTTGCCTAACTTCTTCTTTCCCTTCTTCAATCCCTGATTCTAAAGCATCAATAGCATTTGCCAGGATATTCATAAATACCTGGTTGAGGCGTCCAGGATAGCACTCTACCAAGGGTAAGTCGCCATAGTCTCTAATTACTTCAATAGCAGCAGATTTGTTCTTGCTTTGCAATCGATGCTTCAACATCAACAAGGTACTATCTAACCCGGCGTGAATATCTACTGGCATTTTCTCTGCAACATCTGAGCGGGAGAAGTTACGCAAAGCCAAGGAAATATTACTCAGGCGTTCAGTCCCTACTTTCATAGATTGGAGAATTTTGGGCAAGTCTTCCAGTAAAAAGTCTAATTCAACTGCTTCCAACTCCTCACGAATTTCTGGGCAAGGATGGGGATAATACTGTAAATAAAGTTGCAAGACTTTGTTCAAGTCTTGGAAGTAGTTTTCAGCATGGATAAGATTTCCAGAGATAAAACCAACTGGATTATTAATTTCATGAGCTACCCCAGCAACTAGTTGACCGAGGGTAGACATTTTTTCACTCTGCACCAGTTTCACTTGGCTCTGCACCAGCTTAATTTTGGATTTTTGCAGTTCTGCCAGAGATTGAGAGAGTTCAGCGGTTCTTTGAGCCACCCGTTGTTCTAAATCTTGGGTCAACTGTAGCAGTAAGTCATTTTTTTCTTCGAGGGTCTTACTTAAATTGCGTAGTTTAAGATGTACTGTAACTCTGGCTAAAACTTCCTCTTTTTGAAAAGGCTTAGTAATATAATCTACTGCCCCCAAAGAAAGACCTTTAACTTTGTCTACTGTATCGGCAAGAGCGGTCATAAAAATCACAGGAATGTCCTGAGTTCTAGGATTTGTCTTTAAGCAACGACAAGTTTCAAAGCCGTCAATTCCTGGCATCATCACATCCAACAAAATTAGCTCTGGTGGATTATATTCGGCTTGTTCGATGGCACTTTCACCATCAATTGCCACTGCTACCTCAAAGCCTGCACTACTTAAAGACTCTGATAGCACTTCCAAATTTGTGGGGTTATCATCCACAATTAAAATAATTCTTGATTCTGTACTCTGAGTCATTGTTGATTGGGCGTTATTTAACGCAAATAAAAATTAATAATCTGGTTAAAGCTAGCCAATGGTTATTCCTCAATATATTGCTTAATCAAGTCTCGAATTTTTTTGATTTTAAAGCCCTTGGCTAATTGTTGTAGCTCTCTTGTAAAAGGAACTAATTTTGGATCCAACTGTTCCAGTCTCTCCGCTTCTCCTAGAAGTTTATTGACTAAACCTTTCCTCGCTAAATCATAGAGCAAAGCCAGTTCCTCTGCTGGGGGAGGTACAATTTCTTCTTGAGTTGTCTCACCCTCAGATTCATGCTGCATCTTGTTAACTTTTTCCTTTTCCTGATAAACCCATTCAAGTTGTAGATGCACCCTTAACATTTCTAGCAAGCTTACGGAGAGTACTGGTTTGGGAAGAAATCCGTCAGCTCCAGCGTCAAAACTCTTGTGCTGATCTGTTTCAAATACACTAGCCGAGGAAGCAATCACCACCACCGATTTGGTTTGGGGTGACTTGCGCAGACGTCGGATCATCTCAAAGCCATCCATCACCGGCATCACCAAGTCTGTAATGATCAAGTCAGGACTAAAGGATTTGATTTTGTCTAAACCCTCTTGACCATTGTTGGCTTCCTCCATTGCCAAACCGATTGGTGCTAGCAGATTAATGATAACTGAGCGGTTTTCCCATCGGTCGTCCACCACTAGTATTTTTTGTTTGTTTCCTCTAAAGCCAATAATCTTTCCTTGATAAGCTCCCCTGATTGTTTTTGACCAGTCTGGGACTGTCGATAACTCTAAATCTAACCAAAAAACACTGCCTTGACCAGGTTGACTCCGTACCGATAAACTGCTCTCCATCATCTGAGCAATTTTTTGACTAATTGCTAATCCCAATCCTGTCCCTTGAGTCCGACGAGAATTGTCTCCTACCTGCTCGAAGGGCAAAAAAATCTTGTCGAGTTGTTCAGTAGAAATACCTACGCCAGTGTCTTCGATTTGGAAGCGAATTTTTTGATTAACTATTTGTCCTGTGTCATTTTTCCTCTGCTCTTGTACTGAATGACTAAGGAGAGTTACACTAAAAGTCACACCCCCAGTATCCGTAAACTTAACAGCATTACCCACAAGATTAATCAGCACTTGTCTGAGGCGTTTTTCATCAGCGTGGATGCCTTGGGGAAGTTGACCTATGGGTTGATAAATAAAAGAAATTTCCTTTTGTTGAGCTCGGAGACGACCAATTTCCGCTATCCCCTCAAGAAAGGAAAGAAAATCAAAATCCGTTGGATGGAGTTCCATTTTCCGGGCTTCAATTTTGGATAAGTCGAGAATATCATTAATCAGAGTTAAAAGATGGGAGCCGCACTGATGAATAATACCTATGCCATAGAGCTCCTTCTGAGTCATAGTATGTGAGCTTTGAAGGATTTGGGTATAACCCAAAATGCCGTTGAGAGGTGTTCTCAGCTCATGGCTCATGTTAGCCAGAAATTCGCTTTTAGCTTGGTTGGCAGCATCCGCAGCTTCTTTGGCTTCCTGGAGTTCGGTGGTGCGTTCCTCAACTCGCATTTCTAATTCTTCATTGTTTTTTGCTAAAGCAGCAAAGGAGTCACGCAACTGAGATGCCATAGCGTTAAAAGCCCTAGCTAAAACACCAATTTCATCCTCACTCAACACAGGAGCTTTCAGGCTCAAATCCCCACCCGCTACCTGAATAGCTGTATCAGTAATTGCCAAAATCGGTTTACTAATCTGGCGTGAGAGCAAATAAACTGCCACCAACAGTAGCTCAGCTGAACTCAAGCCAATTAACAAAATCCTCCATGCTAACTTGCGAGCAGGGGCAAAAGCCTCCTTTTGATTAATCTCAGCTAATAATGCTAGGTCAGATTTGTCCAGCCAGCGATAGACGCCAAGAACCGGTATCCCCTCATAATTCAGATACAGCCCATAGCCATTGTTTCCTTCCATAGCAGTATCAATGCCAAAACTAGTGACATCTTCTGGCTCTTTTTCAGTCTCAGACTGTTCTGATAAAATCAAGACATTTTTTTGAGCCAATTTAGCCACTAGATAGGTTTTACCACTTTTCCCTAAACCTGTCCCTTGCTTGAGCAACTCATCTAGTTTTTGGAGTTCTACTATAGTTGCCAGAGTGCCAATGGGATTGCCGAATTGATCATGTATTGGTATGGCAAAGCCAAGCTCAGGTTCTCCTGTAAAAGATGAATTGCGAAAGAACAGTTGCTCCTTTTTGGGTTTGCTACTGGAGTCAGTGGTCATCTGGTTCGGAAGTTCCTCGGTGCCCTCTAATAATTTGTTGTTAGAGAAAACTACGATATTTTTGGAGGTGAGAAGGGAAATTTCTTTGAGGTTAGGCTTAATGTCAGCTAAAGCCGAAAAATACTGCTCAAGGGTTTTATAGGCTAGTAGATATTCCTCCGATGGCTGCCGGGACTTTTTTTGAGTCAGGACTACTTCTGCATGAGTTTGTAATTCTGGCAACTGAGCAGATAAAAGCAAGTCCTGATGGTGAGAGTTTAACCATTCGTTAAGCTGGTAGTCTTTGAGAGAAGCGGCAACACTGAGTCGAGCAAAGACAGATTCTTTGAGGGCATTTTTGGCTAGAAGGTAGGCGGTAAACGCCACAATGCTGACAGTTACCAAAGACAACAGGGAAAAGGAGATCACAAGCTTAGAAAGCAGGCTTTTTTGGAATAATTTCATAACTGCTGATGGATAAGCCGTCAGTAGACTTCTTGCAAAAATCGCGAACAGGAAACAGGTAACGGCGAACGGTTGTGACTAGATGACCTGATTCCTTGGCAGCAAACATTGCCTGTTTTCGATTATATGCACTATTTTTTCCACCTCGGAGTCTCCTCACCTCCTGCGAAGTCTGTCCTGGACTTCAGTCCACAGATTTTTAGCGTGAATTTATTGGTAAGTTAACTTACTTATTGCACAGTTAGCAAAAACAACCTAAGATCATGCAGAGCTAGTTTAGACTTGTAATCTTTCGACCTAATATGAATAACCAACTAAACATCGGCATTGCTGGGCTGCGAATGGGGTGTGATCATATTGATGGATATCTAACACATCCTCAGGCAAAAATCAAGGCAATTTGCGATATTAACCCTGAAGTATTGGAGCGTATTGGTAACCAATATGGTGTTGATTCTAGGTATACATCTTATGAAGAAATGATGGAGAAGGAAAATCTGGATGTTGTGAGCATCGCAACTCCTAATCGCTTTCATAAAGATATGACTATCTTGGCGCTGGAGCAAGGAGCGCATGTGCTTTGTGAAAAACCCATCGGGATGAATGCCGAAGAAGCGATTGCCATGCATCAGAAATCGAAGGAAACTGGTAAACGTTTAATGGTGAACTATTCCTACCGATTTATCCCCCAATCTGTTGCCCTCAAGCAACGGATAGATGCAGGATTAGTTGGAGATATATATTCAGA
>JAAHHL010000582.1 GCA_010672185.1 Caldora sp. SIO3E6
ACCCATAGCTACTTATTTTAACAGCTACGAGGAGCGAGAAAGAAAGTCTGGCGGCACTCGCACCTCATTCCTTACTGATTAGTCTCCTGACTTTCGGCGAGTGCCCCCAGACTTTTTGAGAAGGTTCCTTTCTATTACCTCCTGAGCCATCGCTGCAATCACATCTTCAATCACCTCTCGGAAGGTTTCTTCCAATTCCTCTTTCAGGGTTTCCTCGGCATGTTCCCCTACATTTTGCAAAATCTCAGTTATCCGCTCCTTGAATTCATCACCCACCGACTCTAATGTTCCTGAAAAATCGCCAAATAGCTCCGTCAAGCCATCATCAAATTCACTAAATCCTGTCTCAACTTCATTCTTTCGGTCTTCCGTTAATTGCTCAATCAAATCCGTTAAGGTATCACTGAGACTATCCTTGTGAGTTTCCCCCACATCGTTGCTAACTTCTTCAAAGTTTTCCTCAGTTTCAGACTGGAAGTTTTCTGTTTGCTCCCGCAGATCATTAATTGCTTCCACTAGCTGCTCAAAAAAGTCTACCGTTGTTTCCCGTTCATCAGTCAGGGAATTTTCCAGCTCTTCTAAGGTTTGTTCTAACTGAGAAAAAGTATCTTTAGTCTCAGCTAAATCATCATCTAGCTCATTGCGGGAATTGCTGAACTCAGAATCAAAGGTATTGTGAGTTTCTTCTACCGATTGAGTAAACTCCCCCAAGCTGTCTTCTGTTTGCGCGATCGCTTGCTGCCAAGCATCTAAAGTATCCCCAAGAGTTTCTTCCCATTCCGTTGTGGTATTTTCCGCTTCCTGCAAATTCTGTTCCACATTATTAAAGGCTTCATTCAACTGCTCAGTATGTTGATTCAACTCCTCACTTTCTGCTTCAACTTCTGCATTGAGTGCTTCAACTTGTTCACAGCAGGTATCAAGTAAATCTAACAAACGAGACAAGTCCTCTACCGATTCCGTTAAAGCTTGTTGAGCTTCTGCTACTTGTACCATGTTAGTCAATCTCCTTAAGTTTGTTGTTTGTTGCTTGCATAAGAACCGCTAGGGCGATTAGGACAACGCAAAATGCAGCAAACTTTTACCTATCAATCTTCTACCTTCTGCCCTCTGCCCTCTGCCTTCTGCCTTTTGCTATAAAAACCTTAGGTTAAATAAACGGAACCTTATCCAATATTTGGACAATCGGTTCAACAATATCTAAAACTTCATCAATAGTGTCGAATACTTCACCAATACTGCCGTCTAGCACATTTTTTGAATCATCACTGGCATCTCCTAACTTCGACAGAGAACCCATTAATCCTTCAGAAGATTCAGAAAGTTGATCGCTAGCTTCTTCAGTAAACTTTCTCTCCATCAGTGCGATCGTATCATTGACCGCAGTTTCCAGAGAACTAGTTAGATTGTCTCGACTATCGCTACTTCCTTGTATCAAACCATCAAAATCATCCACCACTGCATCCAGTTGGCTTTGAACCTCTTCCTCCAACTCCTCAAACTGTTCAATCAAGGCTTGTTTACGCTGCTCAAAGCTCTCTTTGACGGTATCCATAAGGCTATGGAAATCATCAATATCAGTATTAGCTGTCGAAGTTTTACTATCTGCTTCTGTTTCAGTATCTTCCGTTTGCTCCGCCAACTGATTGAGGTTAGTCTTTGTCGTTTCCATCTCTTCCTCAATGTCCGTTGACATCTGCTCAACCTGGCTCTTGAAATTACTCAATTGCTCAGTAATTTCCCCAGCTATTTCCTCAACTCTATCCTCCATTTCAGCAATCTTGGTCTGTAAGTCTCCCAAGTTCTGCATAGCTTCGCTAACTTCACTTTCCAGTTGCTCAGCTGTTGTATCCAGTGCTTGACTTGAAGCCTCAAATCTTGTTAATATTTCTTCTCTGTTGGTAGAAAGATTCTCACCTAATTCTTCTAGCTCCTGGTCAACCTGACTAATGCCATCGGTCGCATTATCAAGTAGTAGTGACAAATTTTCCGCTCTTTCTCCATTATCATCTAGGAGTTCATTGACTGTCTTAATATCTGGCATAGTTCCTAATACCCCGCTGAAAAAAGATAACTAGTGTAAGAAGGTAAAAGGCATCAACTCACCCCTATGGTGTATCTTCAAAGTCAAAAACTTGATGTAGGGGCGAAGCATTTGGGCGAGAATTTATCGGGAAAACTCAAGGTATACAGTCCAAATGCTTCGCCCTCCGGTAGTTTGAAAAAACACCCTAGTGCTCCAAGGAAGGGAACAGGAGGAGTAAGCTTTATCACCTCTTACACTTATCTTTTCGTTTCCGTTTTTTTCCTTTATGCAAGTTGGAGTAAATTAGTTCAATATCCGAGAACCCGGGGTTATGAAAATGTAAAACTCTTTATATATCTAAGCGCACTGCGCTTAGGACAACACTAAATGCTAAAACATTTACCTGTCAATCTCTTACCTTCTGACTTGAAAGTAGGAGTCACCGAGTCAGAAGTCAGGAGTCAGGAGAGAGGGATTTTCATGCATGGTGGTGAAAAAATTTTTTTCATCGGGACTGCCTTCTGCCGTCTGCCCTCTGCCTTTTGCTATAAACGCTGAAGCTTCTTTAAACTGACTTTAGTCTGTGTCAATTCCTCCTGCCTAGCGATGAGCTTTTGTAATTCACCGTCAATCACAGTCTGACTCTTCTCTGCCTCAGTTATGTAAGCCAAAGTATCTTGACGCACACGTTCAATTAGTTTCTTTAAGCGAGTATCTTCTGACTCCAACGCTGCGATAAAATCCTGGGTGATTTTGTCCACACTTACCTTGGTAAAACGTTGATAGTAGTCGGTGAGGGTCTTTTTCAGTTTTTCTGCTACATCCTCCAACTTTCTTTGACTATTATTATGGTAGTTGTAAAAAAGCAAGAGAAATAAACCGCATATAGGTATAGCTAACAACATAGTCCCTACCCACAAAGGTTGTGCTTGCAATGCTTCAAACGGTTGCTGAAACAGATCTCGGATAAAATCTCTTTTGTTTTTCTCCACTAACCCCAGCATAGTACCAAAAGTCAGCAAAAAGGTTATGCCCATCCACTGACTTCTAACCTGCTTAAGTATATAGTTAAGCACAAAAATATCCTTATAATAACTTTCACACTGAACTCCTGCCACTAAATCTTTCAAACCATGACGGAAAGGCACATAGTCTTGATTCGGCTGAAATGACGGTAATCTGAGTTCCGAAGAAGGAATAAAATCTAGTGCAGCATAGGTTCGATGAAATAACTGACTGATACCTCCCTCTCCATAGTAAGTATAAATCCGTCGCCATTCCTCAATTGACCACTGAGTGAGATGGGAATAACACAAATGCATCATATCAATATTGATATCAGCAGAAGTTTGAGTATCTTCTGACTGAAGTTTGATGTATTGAGCACCTTTGTGTCGAATTACACAGGGTTGGAGGCTATGGGTAAATGCAACAATCCGGTGGACAATACTATTCCGGTAAAATCCATCCATTAACTGGGCGATTGACTGTTTCAAGTCTAATTCAACCTGCTTAAAAAAATTGTCTCTATCTTGCTCAACTTGCTTCGTTGCTTGCTCCAATTTTTGCCTCAACTCATCAGTTGAATTGGACTGTTTGATCCTATGCAGTTGTCCATTGGCTTCTCCTATTTCCCTTTTGAGAGCATCTTCTTGATGATTAATCGCTATTTCCCAGTGATTGAGTTGCTCTAGAACCTTAGCAGTCAGCCGTTTGGCTACAAACTCTTCTGGCTTCCGCCTGACTAAAGCTTCCAGAGATTTGCAAAATTGCTCAATCTCTTTTGAGTTATCCCCATCAATTTCTGTTTCCTGAGCATTGGGAGCAAACGGTTGCAAGAGTAAAGGAAAAACTGCAAAATTATGAGCAGTAAGCTGACTTTGTACCCAAGCAGTAGTTTCCGTACTTTTAGCTTTAATCGCTGATGGGGACTGACAGTCACTCTCAGAAATATCTACAATGATAAATTGTTTCTCTATTTCGGCATTTTCCGCCTGCTCAATCAAGTACTTTAAATCACCCTCAAGCGGTTGATTATCCTCTACCACTAGGCAGAATACATCACAATCTAACAACTCTGATATTGCTGGTAATGCTGACTCAGAGTCATTAGCTAAAGTCGTTACCTGAAATTGGTAAGAATCCAGAAGCTTTTTGGATGTATAGATTAATGCCTGATGAAGTGCTTGCCCTAAGATAGGATTCTGACTGGCAATATGAATAACAGGTTTGCCGATTTTTAGGGAAGCAGAAATATTGTCTAGTTCCTGAGCAATACCTGCAACCCCTAGATTTTGCCGGGAGTTTGCAGCAATAAAATCCTGGATTTCTTGGATACGTTGAGTTAATTTTTCAGATTTAGATGGCATGGCTTTAAATTGGGTTGACCTTGACAAGTAATAAGTAATAAGTAAAGGGCACACCAGGAGCACTTTGCCCCCCAATTTAGTAAGATAAACAATATCTTTTCCTATTCCCTATTCCCTATTCCCTGTTACCGATATTAGTATTCAACAATTCTCCAGTATGCAAAGACCAAATTTCTCTAGTGTTATCTGCGCTGATACTGAGAAGTTTCTGACTATCAGCACTAATATCAACAGACTGAACCTTATGGGAGTTACTCCTGAGAGCGTGCAACAAATCCCCAGTCAGGCAATTCCAAACTTTAATTTTGTTACTCTCACTGATACCAACCAGAAAACGACCATCTGGACTGATAACCGCAGAACGGTTATTATCTGAAGGACAGGTAAAGGTGTCTTCAATTTGACTGCTCTGGTTGTTTTCAGCAAGGGGAATTGAAGCGATAATGTCACTGGTTTCAGAAAAATTGTCTATATCCTGTTCACTTTCAGTAAGAGAATGAGAATCGATGGCTTCATTTGGTTCGGAAGAAGATTCTACATCATCTTCAGTTGCAAAAATAGGATTAGAGCCGATGATTTCACTTGGTTCAGAAAAATCGTCTATATCCTGCTCACTTTCAGCCAGAGGATGAGAATCAATGCTTTCACTTGCTTCAGGGAAACTATCTATATCCTGTTCAACTTCAGCAAGAGGAGTTGAACCGATAATTTCACTTGGTTCAGAAAAAATGTCTATATCTTGTTCAGTTTCAGCAAGAGGATGAGAACCGATAATGTCACTTCCTTCACTAACACTATCCATATCCTCTTCAGTTTCAGCAAGAGGATGAGAACCGATAATGTCACTCGCTTCAGGAAAATTATCCAT
>JAAHHL010000583.1 GCA_010672185.1 Caldora sp. SIO3E6
GGCGCCTCACTATCTCCCCCCCTGCACTTCCGATCTAGAAAACGGTCTTCTTGAAGTGCGATAATAGTATTACTTTCCAAGTATGCTTCAGTAATTCTAGTAAATTGCCTTTTTTCCTTAGCAGCAGTCGATAAACACTGAAAAATACAGTGACGGAGGATAGTAGGTGTAAGTTTATTTTTTTGAAACCGCAAAACTGGAACTTGTAATTCACCCTCTTCTTCTCTGTCATAGACTACTAAAGCTATGGGCTTTTCCCCTCTATGTCCAACTGTAAAGCATTCAAATTGCTCTGGTTTTGATAAAAACTGACGAAAAATTCTGCGAAATTCAGTTATTTTTTCACCTAGAGCATAGCTTAAAAATTGATTGACTATTGTATCCTGTTCTCCGCTTTTAACTCGCCTTCTCTCTATCTTGGTTCCAGCTAAACGAATTGGTTGATATTCTGTTTCTCTACGAAGTTCATCTAACCTAATAATTAAATCTATAGGATGAATTATTAGTAAACCAAACTCTTGGTATATTGTTTCTTCAATCTCCTCCAACAATCGTGTATCCCTTGTTACAAAAAATGCAACTTTTATGTCAGAACCAATAGTTCTTGCTAATTGACGCCAATCAGAAGCATCACTATCGCTCATATTTTTTGGAAAAAACTTGCGTAGAGAATTGCAGGCTTGCTCAAATGCTTCTAGGGTACAAGGAAGAAGTGTAAATCGGTTAACCATTCCCCAAAGTTCTTTTCTCTTCCTGCTATCTTTATTTCTATTGATCTCGTTTTTAATTTCGTCGGTTAAACAAAGTTCCAGTTCTGCTTCTAACCAATCGGCGATCAGAGCTTTAGATTCTTTGCTGTACTCATCAGCTCTTTCATCATCTGCTAAATCATAGAAAATGTTTGCATCTATAGCTACAGATATACTTGATTCAGCTTTTTGACGAGCAAACATAGTAAATAGATCAGGATGACCATAGTCTAACCACCATTCAGTTAAGGTACTCCCATCCTTGCTTCTTCCTGGTCTCTCATGTATGGCAATAAATCCCAGAGAAGACCACATGTCATCTAATTTGTAATCCCTACGACAAGAAGCAAGAATACCATATAAGTGATCAGTCTTGTCTTTCAAATACTTAATCAGTATCTTGGCAATTCCTTTGCCTCGCCACATCTCATCGACACAAAGATGGTTGAGCTTCACTCGATCACAGTTGATGCCATATAGCAGATATCCAACACAACCTACTTCGGGCAATATGTAGGCAAGGATACGACCTTCATCTGCTAATCTAATAAAAGCTCCACGCGGAAAAAAGCCTAGGGTCGCTGAGTTAGCATCTCCCAGCTGTATGATTTTTGCTAGATGTTCAGAAATTGAATTAATTTCTTGAATAGTAAACTCTAATGATTCATCAGTTGCCATATAAGTTTCTTATCAAAATTAAGGTATTAGGTATAAGGTCTTAGTTAAGAGTATATTTTAACTTCGCGATCGCGCAGCAGAAATCCTTCACCAACAGTTGAGTGTATCCGAGACTGTTCAGAAGCCCGACTTCTTGAAGAAGTCGGGCTTCTTGGAGTATCCTAGAAATGCGATCGCAAAATTAAAAACAGAAGCGTTTCCCTCAAAGCAGCAGTAAATATGAAGGTAGTTCACCTAATACTCATCATCATCTTCCTGCTGAATTTCCATTTCCACTATTTCCCGCCACAACTCCAGAATTTTTTCGTTGCTTCCGGCTACTCTGAGGCAACTCAACACTTCTGAAGACTCCTGCTTCAATTCCGGAAAAGTCAATAAGAGCATTGTTAAATCACGCCAGTCTGTTCCAGATTTAGGCTTTCCCCGCCGCTGATAATAGGATATAACTTTGCTAGCGATTAATTCTGCTGGAGCCATCACCAAAACTTGCTCAATGCGTTGCGCTAGGGGTAAATTTCCAACTTGCCTAACGCCTATTAAATGACGGTTACCCGATTTTTGTACTTGATACAAGCGATATCCTTGTCCTTCTTTAACTTCCCGCACACGGGCAGCAATGTAAAATCGCCCTCTCAAATATTCACGCAACTCCTCAACTAACTCTGATGCGCGAATTGACATTAAATCAATATCCTGAGTCATGCGGGGTTCGCTTACATAAGCATTGACTGCTTGTGCTCCAAAAACCACTACATCATCGCGCTCTCGTAAAAATCTGACGGGGTGACAACTATAGCTACAATCTTTGTCTAGCAATAATTACAGCTTCTGAGCAATTGAAAAAAATAGAGACGGCAAAGGCTGATTTGACCTCTAGTCTCAACGATTTTATAGGCTTTGGGGAGGTTTCATGGGTTATCAAAATTCTGATCCGGAGAAAAACACGCCTATTTTTTACTCTATCAGTACTCGTAAAAGCCTTGATATATAGGAGTTTCAGCTATTATTGTCACCCCGTCAGGAGTCGGAGCTAGAGTGGTGACTTGGCAACTTGTTTTTACTAAGGTAAAGTGTTGTTAAATCTTATGACTAAAATCTCAAAGGAGGCTACTAAAAGCGAAACTCAACACCGAGAGAATTTGCGTTGGGTTTCGCTCCGCTTCACCCAACCTACAGCCTATAAAAAACCTAACACCTAACACCTAACACCTAACACCTACTTTGCTTCCATCCAATTGCTCCCTGCATGAACCTCAACCACCAACGGTACAGTTAACTCTACTGCTGATTCCATCGCCTCCCGAATTTGTGGCTGCAATTCCTCCCACTCCTCTGGAGGAACTTCAAAAACTAATTCATCATGTACTTGTAATAACAACCGCGCCTGGTAATGCTGCAATATTGTATGCAGTTTCACCATCGCAACCTTGATAATATCCGCACTCGAACCTTGAATTGGAGAATTAGCTGCGGCTCTTAGTAAACCGGCATCGTAGGCTCCTAATCCTTTCAATTGCTCTAGATTAATTTCTGCTAAATCTTTCCCTTGCAGGCGTCGTAGTTTCTCGCTGGTAAAGTTAAAGTAGCGACGGCGTCCTAAAATAGTTTCTACATAACCCTGCGCGATCGCTTCTTGCTTCATCTGCTCTAAATAGGCGAAGATTTGGGGATAGCGCTGATTAAACCGGTCAATAAAGATCTTACCTTGAGCCGCTGGCATCTTGGCTTCCCTGGCAAACCTTTGTGCTCCCATACCGTAAATTACGCCAAAGTTGATCACCTTACCCAAGCGTCTTTCTTCGGTAGTTACTTCCTCTTTTTCAAATAACATTTGAGCTGTGAGGGTATGAACATCTCCCTTAGTCTGATAAGCTTCTACCAGCACTGGTTCCTTACTCAAATGTGCTAAGATGCGTAACTCAATTTGGGAATAGTCAGCTGCGACTAATAACCAATCGGATTCTGGGATAAATGCCTTGCGAATTTGGCGAGAAAAGGCAGTACGGATGGGAATATTCTGTAAGTTAGGATTAGATGAAGATAGACGCCCCGTTGTGGTCACTGCTTGGTTAAAATCTGTATGTACCCGCTGGCTATCGGAACGTACCAACGCTGGTAAGGCATCTACATAGGTAGACTTTAATTTAGCAAGGGAGCGGTATTCTAGTATCCCATCCACTACCGGATGATCTCCTCGCAACTTTTCTAGGGTTGCAGCATCCGTAGAGTAACCTGTTTTGATTTTGCGGGATTTTCTGCGGTCTAACTCCAATTTAACAAAGAGCAATTCACTCAGCTGCTTAGGAGACCCTAGGTTAAACTTTTCTCCTGCATCCTGGTAAGCTTGTTCTTCAAGAGTTAGTAAATCTTTTTCTAGTTGTTGGGAAAAGTCTTTGAGGTATGGTTGGTCAATACGGATACCTTGGTATTCCATCTCTGCTAAGACGGGTTCTAGAGGTAATTCCACCTCCAGTAACAGTTGCTGCAATTGAGGAGTTTGGCGGAATTCTGCTCGCAATTTAGCTACCAGCATAAATGTTGTATAAACATCCATGCCGCAATAATCCGCTACTGCTGGGATATCTACCTCACCAATGGTTTTACCCTTCGGTACCAAATCAGTGTAACTTTTCGCCGTCAGTCCCAAATGTTTCAGAGCTAATTCACCGAGGTTATGGCTATTATCTGGATTGAGCACATAACTCGCCAGCATAGTATCAAATACTACTCCCCCTAGCTGAATTCCCTGAGAGCGTAGTACCAATCGGTCGAACTTAGTATTTTGCAGAGCCTTGGGATAATTAGTACTCTCTAAAATAGGACGCAAAGCTTGGAGTACTAGATCTCGATCTAAATTAACACCCCGTTGATGAGCGATCGGAATATAAGCAACTGTGACATCCGAAGACTGAATTTCTTCCTTCCCTTCTGCCTCCTGCCCTCTGCCTCCTGCCTTCCCTTCTGCCTCTTGCCTCCTGCCTCCTGCCTTCTCTTCTTCCTTCCCTCCTGCCTCCTGCCTCCTGCCTCCTGCCTTCTCTTCTGCCTCCTGCCTCCTGCCTCCTGCCTTCTCTTCTTCCTTCTGCTTAAAAAAACAACAGCCAATCCCCACCAACTCAGCATCCCTGGGTTCTAAAGCACTAGTCTCCGTATCCCAGGCAACGGGAAATTCTGGGTTAGTACAGTTTTGCAGCTGCTGCACCAACTCAGTTAACTTAGCTTCTGTATCGATAATCCTCGCTTGAAACGGTTTATTAGCTAATTGCTCCTGCTGATAGGCTTCAGTATCCTCTGCACTGAAGAACCACAAATCTTCATCTTCCCTACCTGGTACAACTACCTCTACTGATTGTGTGGCAGCTTCTTCAACAACTACACCACCAAAACGTTCCTGGAGTTGGTCAATTTTGTCCAAAAATAACTTTAGCTCTAACTTTTCTAACAGAGGTTTAATTACCCCAAGATCAAACCCTTGTAATTTGGTATCTTCTAACTCTATCTCCGCAGGAGCATCAAATCTCAGTTGAGCAAGGTACTGGGAATGTTTAGCCTCAGCTTCACCAGTTTCTAGCTTCTGTTTAACAGAACCCTTCATCTTACCCAAGGAAGCATAAATTTCCTCAAGAGTGCCATACTCCTTGAGCAATTTAACTGCCGTCTTATCCCCAATTCCTTTAACTCCAGGAATATTGTCCGACTTATCTCCACAAAGTGCTTTGTAATCTACCACCTGTGCTGGGGTAATACCTAGCTTGGCGACAACATCCTCTGAATTAAATTCTACTGGTCCAGTATCACTACTGCGCCGCCAAAAGGAACTATCGAGATA
>JAAHHL010000584.1 GCA_010672185.1 Caldora sp. SIO3E6
TGGAAGACTGAAGGCAGGAGGCAGGAGGCAGGAGGCAGGAGGCAGGAGGCAGGAGGCAGGAGGCAGGAGGCAGGAGGCAGGAGGTGGAAGATTTTCATAAGAAGGCAACAAGTAAGAAGACAACAGTACTGATAGAAGATGTGTTTATAGCTTTTCCTATTTTTATTAGTCACTTTTAAACTTCAAAGTCCCCCTTTCCAAGAGGGGGATTTAGGGGGGGTGAACGAAATTTTGGGTGGGATTTCTTGAGCGTTGTATCCAAAAATTATCAGCTCCCCAACTCCTCTGCTCCTCTGCTCCTCCGCTCCTCCGCTCCCCACCCTTTTTTTCGCTAACCCATTTAGGGGGATAGAAAAGGACCTGTCATCAAAGTAGACTGAATCAATTTTCCTAAAGATTCTGCTAAAGGTTGATATTCTTCAATGTTACCTAAAGGTTTAATGGGGATCTGAAGGCAAACCGCAACCCAAGGGACTCTTTTGCGGTGCAACTGAGCACGTTGATCACTCCAAAACCATTGACTGGGAGAGGAATAGCCTCCCTTTGGTGAAGCATACCATTGCATCATGGCAAAAGTCTGCTGCCCATTCCAGGCACGAAATAAACGTGCTTTTACTAGAGCTACTGAAGTTGTTGTTGCTGAAGTGTCGGCAGTAAACAGGAGTTTGGTGTAGGAATCTGTCTGCCATTTCCCATTGGCTTGTGTTTTGGCATAGGTTTGAAAAAATCCGTTGATATCTGCCCATTCAACTTGGGGTTGTGACTTAGGGCCATTTTGGGGAAGTAGCAGTAGGAAGATTGGTTTTTGGTTGTCTTGCTGGATTCTCTGAAAAGACCATTTATTGCCACCAATACCCACAGTTGCTTGCTCTAGGGTTTGCCAACCAGGAATTTCTAGTCCTTGGCTACGGATAGCTTTGATTTGCTTGAGGTTCGTGACTGGTGGTAGTTTAGCCCAAGGCCAATTTCCTGTCCAGTAACCAGGTACTGCCCCAAGTGCCACTAGGGCTAACAAAAAACCTACTACGGCAATTCTGGAAAGAATGCGCCATTTGGTCATTGACTGGAGCAGACTAGATGATTTCATTGATTATTTACCAGAATCAAACAATTTGGCACAGAATATATAGTAAAAGGCAGAGGGCAGAAGGCAGAAGGCAGAAGGCAAAAGATTAACGGGTAAAAGTTTCAGCATTTAGCGTTGTCCTAATCGCCTTGGCAACTGCTATACAATTAAATATTATGCTAACAACCAATAACTAATGACCAATGGCCAACTACAGCTGAAGCAGGTAAGTCTTGTCACCTCCATCAAAGGTCAAGTTACAGGTGCGCCAATACTAACAGATATTTCCTTTGAGGTGTTCCCTGGCGATCGCATTTGCTTGATTGGTCCTTCCGGTGCTGGTAAATCTTCTCTATTGCGGCTGTTGAATCGTCTGAGGGAGCCAAACCAGGGAGAAATTTATCTGGAAAATCGGGATATCAGAAGAATTCCTATCCTAGAATTACGGCGACAGGTGATGCTGGTGGCTCAAGAGCCCAAGTTATTGGGAATGACTGTGAAGGAAGCCCTAGCTTATCCCTTGTTGTTGCAGCATTTACCCCAATCAACCATTAACGAGCGTATCGAAACCTATCGAGAGCAGCTGCTTATCCCAGCGGAGTGGTTAGAAAGAACTGAGTTGCAACTATCTTTAGGACAACGACAATTAGTAGCGATCGCACGAGCTTTAGTTGCCCAGCCTAAAATTTTACTACTAGATGAACCAACTTCTGCCCTGGATGCAGGTATTGCTTCCCGCTTACTTAGCAGTTTAACAGAGTTGGCTCTCCAGGATAAGATGACCATTGTGATGGTGAATCATCAGTTAGATATCGCTCAACTCTTCTGTACCAGAGTCTTGTATCTCCAAAATAGTCAGCTTCTCCAAGATACTCCAGCTAACCAAATTGATTGGCAACAGTTACGAGAGCAATTAGTGCAAGCCGAAGCTCAAGCAGCTCAAGAGTGGGTTTGAGTGGTTGTCATTTGTCATTTGTCATTTGTCATTTGTCCTTTGCTAACTGTAGATGGTAAATTTGTGAATTGAGAAATTGTCGGAGTGCTTTGAGCTTGCCATGACTATCCGCAGAAAACGTCTCACTAGCTTTTTGCTGGCCCTAATCTTGGGGTTAGTGCTAACTAGGGTTATGTTTGAGGTCATAACAGATGAAATTGCTATTTTTGGCTTCCACGATATTATTAACCTAGATAATCCCAATGACCTCCCTCCCAAGCGCCCTGCATCTGATGGAGACTACACTAAGCAGGATTTGGAAAAGTTTATAGAGTCTCTAGTACTTGACAATTATTGGTTCCTTTCATCTCAAGAACTGTATGATTATTTTTTAAATGTTAACAAAAAGAAAATACCTAAGGAACATCAAGGTCAAAAAAAAGTTATGCTAACTGTTGATGATGGGTATCAATCAGCTCATAACAATTTAATTGCTTTAGCAGAAAGCATTGAAGCTAAGTATAAGCAAAAAATTAAATTTGTTTGGTTCCTCAATCCTCCCTTTTTTGGAGTCGCTGGTGTAGAACTAGACCACGCTAGTTGTGAAGATTTTCGAGAAGGCTTGTCAAAAGGGTTTTATGACCTGCAATCCCACGGAGCTCTCCACAAAGACTTGACTACTCTTCAGGTTAAAGATTTACAGAAAGAATTGTTAAGCTCTCAGGAAATCCTCAGAGAATGTACCCAAGATTTAGACCAGAATCAAACCGTAGCTTCTCATATAGCTTATCCCTTTGGAGAAACCAATGACCAAGTGAAAAAGTATGCATCTAAATACTACTTATCAGGATATCTGTATAATAATTCAACCCTCAAATTAGGTTGGTGGTCTAAAGATAACTATCAAATACCTAGGGTAAGTATTCATAGTAGAATTACTGTGCAAAGACTACTTCGGCTCGCTGCAGGAGGTTGGTTATAAGCTTTGACTTGTAGGAAACATGTGGAACAGGCATCTTGCCTGTGATAATGGATAATTAATAATTAATAATTAATAATGGATAATTGATAATTGGTTAATTTTGTCTAAGACTTCTTCATTTCTCGGTATTCTAGAAAATTAAACAATTCTAACAATCCAATCGTTCCTACAAAAAAAGTATAAGTGCCGTAGACTATGGGTATTTTGTGGTAAGCAGGTGCATAATACGCTGCGACAACTCCTTCAACTAAATGTGTACTAATGGCAAAACGCTCAATCCAAAAAATGAACTTGGCAATAGTTGGTATCTGGCTGTGGGTTAGTATGGCGTAAGTATTCCCTAACTCCAATCCAATACCGCTGGAAATGAGCAGGACAGAGATAACTTTGATCAGGAGCACCCCATATTTAGTCGAAAACCCTAACTTCATTTAATTAATTCCACAAACAATATCAAAATTTGCCTCGCTTTGCTGCTTCCCACGATGCTTTGCAAATGCTCACAATGCTACGCAAATAGAATTCAAAATTGCTCCAGTTTTTTAATTTTTAATTTCCCGCAGCGTTACTAGCAACGGGTTGATAAGATTTTGATACTGGGCGTTCGGTAGATCGATCTACCTGCTTTTTCATGGGTGATAAACTCAGTTGCCCCAATTGATATAGCTGCGGCGACATGCAATGCATCCATTGCTCCCAATCCAAACTGGCAAGACTCTTGATAAGCACGTTCAATAATTTGTTCCACATCGGTAGCCCAAAAGCTAACACTATCAAAAAAGGCCTCATAAAAATTAACTTCTGGTAATTGTCGGTTATAGATAGCCTTGGGCAATACTTCCATTTTAAGGAAAACACTTGAGGCAAACACACGATTTGGGTCATCTAAAATTGCAGCTGCCCTTTCAGCATGTTCATCTCCCACACGAGCAGCAGTAATTAGCACTCCTGCATCAATAAAAGTCCGGATCATGGATTAATCACTCCGGTAACCACCTCGACGCTCTGCCACTTCTCGCTCGACATCCTCAATTGTTAACAAAGGCTCACCTGACGCAATAATCTGAGCTCGAATCTCTTGGAGTTTCTTGCCCAATGGTGTTGTAGCCGGATGAAATGCTGGATCTGTTGCTCGAATGACATTAGTTTCTAGCAGTTCAATAAAACGAAAAACTGCCTGCTGCTGCTCTAGGGTTAGAGAGCTCCATTTTTCTAGTAATTGTTCGACCGTTGCCATATTCAGAAGTCAAAATTCAAAATTTGCCTAGTTTTGGGTTTTGTTTACATGATCTGCGATTGCCTGCGGCATCAGCGAAGCTATCACACCAGTATCCTGTGGAACAGGCATCTTGCCTGTCATAGCGATCGCATTTCCTCTCTGACTAGACCTTACAGGCGCACACCTATCCCATTATCTAAAATAATATCACAAAACAGGTTGGCAAGGATGCGATCGCGCTCCTTACAACCTATAATTGAAAAGGAAAATTGTACCTATCGTAGGGTGTGTTAGCGCAGCGTAACGCACCACAAGGAAGCGATCGCGCTATAATGTCCATATTGAAAATTGAGATATGAATAGAAAATAGATCTTTAAGCGACGACCACCACAGGACGGGTTTTTGCTACTAATCCCAAATCAGCAAGCCAAACTTCACCAGGTTTCGGGTTCATCAAGTAAATCGAGTACTTCTTGCTCTACACGACGGGAACGAAGTATATCAAGAATGCCTTGATCTGCAAGGCTAATGATCTCTGTGATTAACTGTCGTACTTCTTCAACAGTATCAGGTTGCCATTCCTGAAGCTTGGTATTTAGTTTTTCAGCTAGAATGTCCATTTTCCGCCGCCAAATTGACGCATATCTAATTATGGTAACATATCAGAGAATTAAGAATTGAGAATTAACGAAAATTCCGTACATTTGTAGGGGCGGGTTTAGGGATATCTTAACCCATTTGACGATAACTGTTAGACAAAACCCGCCCTATCGATCACCTTGCGAATTACCAAAAATTTCCCTTGCTCTAGTCTCATTACCTCCAAAGTTAGACTTGATTGTTCTTAGTATTGGGTGTTGTTTACATGAGCTACGATTGCACCAGTATCCTGTGGAACAGGCATCTTGCCTGTCATATTGGACGGCATCAGCGAAGCTATCGCACCAGTATCATTTGAAACAGGCATCTTGTCTGTCATATCGATCGCATTTCCTCTTTGACTAGACCCTACAGGCAAACACCTATGCCATTATCTAAAAA
>JAAHHL010000585.1 GCA_010672185.1 Caldora sp. SIO3E6
TGCCAGAGAGTATTGCAACCCTTCATACGGTGGTAGCGTACTAGGGTGTCAATCAAAGCCGCCTCAAAGGCATGACCCATGTGCAAACGACCAGTAACATTGGGTGGAGGGATAACAACACTGTAGGGTGTACCACCATGATTGGGGTCAGCAGTAAAGACTTGGTGTTCTTCCCAAGACTGTTGCCACTTGGCTTCAGTGGTGGTGGCGTCGTATTTAGTTGGCAGGGCAGGGCTGGTTGCGGTCATGCAAGAGATATCGAATCAGGACGAGTATTACCTAAATAAATTTTGCCATAGTGTAGGAATGAGTATTTCGGTTTATCCCAAAAATTCTTTGATTAACACTAGTGTAACGGGCATGAAAATAATCCAAAGCGTGAAAAAAAGTTAAAAAACTTACTGTACAACCTTACAACCTTTCTTTCCTCGGAGCCTCCTGCCTTCTGCCTCCTGCCTTCTGCCTCCTGCCTTCTGCCTCCTCTAAAGTTTTTCCTGCTTACATCTTTATTCATTCGTTAATTCTACTCAAACCTCCGGAATATGGAGAATATCGTTTTATTGAATATTGGGATAGTCTACGCCTTGAGCTGTATCTCTACCATATAACTTTGTCGTCAGGCCAGTTAAATTTTCTAGGGTTTGCCTTACTTGGGGTGAAGTAATGGTATTTAGGGGTACATCCAACTGCTTGGCGATCGCGGCGGCTACTCCTACTCCTTGTCCCTGGTAAATATTCACTGTCTGAATACGCCCTACTGATACAGCCATACCGACATAGCCAGAGGAACGACCAACAATTGCTAAATTGTTGATATTTCTCGCTAGGGTATTTTCTATACCAAAATTATAAACCGGAACTGGTGGTATGCGAATGGATAAACCATTGACTCCCCCTCTTAAGTCAAAATTGTAGGAGAAACTGCCTATAGAATTTTCCGGTGTTGTGCCTCCTTTAATAATTTCTTGTCCTGTTAGAGGGTCAATAACATCTTTAATACTTAATGTGTGTCTGATATAAATTTCCTGGGGGACAATCACTCTCACATCTTCTTGACCAGAAAGTTCCCGCAGCCAAGCTTCAAATGCAACCATTTCCTCCTGCATTTCCTGGGTTGGTTTACGAGCATTTTCTTCTATTTGCAGCAGTTCCTCAACTTGGTACTTAAATAGTAAACCATTCCAGGATAAGGAATTATCTGGTAAGAGGCAAATATTGCTTTTATCTAAAAAGAATCCTTCTAAACTAAAAGGTAGATTACGGTGAATTTGGTAGGCGACACCAAAAGCGATACTTTTGTGGTAATAACCATCAGGGGACGATTGGTAAAGAGGTACTCTAAAATTGCTGAGCCAGAATCTTGCCCCCTCTGCATCTGTACTCTCTCTAATATTAGTTTCTATTTGGTTCATCAAGTCCCCATTAGAGAAAATCTGGTTTTCTATAGCTCTTAATTCAGCAATAGTTAGACCAGTAATCAGGGGTACAAGGGAAACCGACAAAGTTTCATTTGCTAGTTCAGGGCTTTGGGATTCATAACCCCGATAATAAGCCAAACCAGCTTTTCTAGCTAATTCGGCATCTTGGGTAGCATCAATGTAGGAATTTGCTTGTAGGCGAATATTACTTTGGGGAATATCGACATATTGGATGGCTTGATTTTCTACTTGGGGAATCAGAGGAGATTCATCAATGATGCTTACTCCCGCTTCTGCTAACATCTCTGCCATCGCTTGCTCCGCTCGATCCGCTGCTAAACAAGAGACGACAACCTGAGCTCTGTTTAAGAAATCACGGAAACATTGGGCGACTGGTTGGTTGTACCAATTGGTTTTATCATAATCGAGAAAAGCTAAACCTCCCCTGGTTAATAAACCACCCAAGGGTTCATCGGCAGGATTAGAGCGTACTAGGGTAACCTTACCCTCATCACCTAAAGTTTTCTTAGCCCAGATAGCAGCACATACTCCTTGTAGTTCATCTCCATACACTACTACATCAAAGTTTTTGGTGGTTATCGGTACTGGGGATTGGTTATTATCTCTAGTAGTATCTTGTTTGGAGCCAATAAGATCGGTAAATACTTGGCCGAAGTAACCAGTAGTGCTGCCAATTGTTAAGGCTATTAAGCTAAGCAGAAGCAATCCTAGAATCTTGAAATTATAGGTCATGTAGTTAGGTGTTAGGTGTTAGTGTTAGGTGTTAGGTGTTAGGTGTTAGGTGTTAGGTGTTAGGTGTTAGGTGTTAGGTGACAAGTTAAAGGTAGTGTATTTTGTCAACTCCCAGATATGGTGTTTGGGGTGAAAAAAGCCCTATATATGGAATTTGACTCTGTTATGCTAGAAGAGACTTGTTTCCCTTAGGGGCAATTTACCATTGTTTGACGGCTAAATAACCCAGTTAATCCTCATACAACTCAACCCTGATGACGCGACACGCGCTTGTAGTCGGTATTAACCAGTATCCTTTTTTATCAGATGATCCCAATAAGCCACAACACCTGAAGAGTCCTGCGGCTGATGCAGAAGCGATCGCTCTACTTCTGGAAGAATATGGGGATTTCACAGTTAAAAGATTACCTGAAAGCCTTATTGATGGAGAAATGCAGGTTGATCCAAATCCAGAGAAAGAGCGATCACCTACTAAAAAAAATGTGGAGGATGCGGTCAAAGAACTTTTTCTGACAGAAGATGGTCGAGAAATGGCACTGCTATTTTTTTCTGGACATGGAATACTAGATGATTTGGGAGAGGTTTTTCTAGCAACTACCGAGGTTTGTCCTAGAAAAGAGCAGTGGGGAATGTCTTTTAACAGGCTACACCGAATTTTAAAGAAAAGTTCCGTGCAGCAGCAAGTTATCTGGCTAGACTGCTGTTTTAGTGGGGAGCTTTTGAATTTTCAAGATGCTGATTGGGGAGGGAAGGGTTCAGAATGCGATCGCTTTTTGATTGCTGCTTCTCATAGTTCTCAACCTGCCTATGAACAGCTCAATGGAGAGCATGGGTTACTCTCCGGTGCGTTGCTCAAAGGACTCGATCCTAGTCAAGTTCCAGAGGGTGATTGGATAACTGACAAAAAGTTAGCACATTTTGTTGAGAAGGAACTCGAAACTTTTTATACTCAAGCTAAAATTTCCCAAGAGCCACAAATCAGCATTCATGGTAAAGCGATTAAGCTAATTAGAAATATCAACAAAGAGTCTAAGGTTAACCAACCAACAAAGCAAAAAAAATCCACAACTCGTGAAATTCCTTTTATTCTACCTCAGTTGGATGTTTCAACTTTCACTGGTAGAGAAGAAGAGTTGAACAGACTTGAAACATTGCTGTTAAACTCTCAGGGAACAAAAGTCTGTAGCATCGCCGGTGTAGCAGGGGTAGGAGGTATTGGCAAATCCGCCCTTGCCTGTCATTTTGCCACTATCCACCAAGATGATTTTCCCGATGGGGTGATTGGTTTGCGGGTGGATGGTAAAGATATAGATACTATTGCTCGTGAGTTTGCACGTCGTTGTAGGGTGGAAATTGACTCGGAAGATGAGCGAGATGCAGCAACTATTATGCAAGAGGTGTTTGCTCACCGTCGAATGCTGCTGATCTTTGACAATGCTGAAGATGTTAATATTCGAGCATTGCGTCCTGGTGGTCAAAGATGCGCCGTAATTATTACCACTCGCGATCGCGGCTTATCAATTTCACTCGATATTCCGAATCAAGGTAGAGTTAATCTTTCCCCACTTCCTGATCCAGAGTCACTGCGTTTGCTGGAAAAGCTGATTGGCAAAGAAAGGGTGGCAGCTGAATCAGAAGCAGCCAATAATTTAATCCAGTTGGCAGGTAATTTACCCATTGCTATTAAAAGCATCGGTTCGCAACTAAGTCTACATGAAAGGCGTAGTCTTGCTCGACATGCCAAGAGATTAACAGAAGAACGGCAATTATCAAGTCTGAAATTCGGTAACGCTGAGCATTTAGATTTATTTGCCTGTTTCTCTGTGAGTTTAGAATATTTACAACCAGACGAAATAGATTTCTTTGCCTGCTTGAGTGTTTGTGCAAAAGATGGCTTTTCTCTGCGAGCTGCAATGGTTACAACTGCCTGTAATGAGTGGACTACTGAAGACTACTTAAGTAAACTTTATCAGCTTTCGCTAATTAACTATTCTGAAGAAGAGAAAGAGCGTTTTGTCTTTCACCCTCTCATTCGTCTGTTTGCTCAGGAAAAGGCTGTTGAACTAGAGTTACGAGAAGAAGCAGGAGCAAGACATGCTCAGTTTTTTCTCGATTTAGTTAAATCATTCAATTTCTATAATCGTTCTAGTGCATCCATTATTGGAGAAGAAATCGATGACATTATCGTAGCAGCAGAGTGGTTGCAGCAACAAGGAATACTAGATTACGAGTTTGCTGAATATCTCAATAACTTTTTTGAAGGCTATGGCTATTGGTCTAAGGCAACTAATTTAATGCATAGCTTCCAGTCTTTTGCAGAATCTCGTGGGGATTGGGAAGCTGTGGTTACTTTTGGGACTAGACGAGCTAAATATTTAGCAAAGCAAGAGGAATTATCTACTGCTGAGCAGGTATTGGAATCTCTGCCAGAAATTATCAGCCGAATTGAGAACCTAAAAGACCGTCATCGTGCTGAAATTAAATGGCTGGTTAGGCTGGGTCGTATACTACAGCAACAGAAACGTTTTGAGGAAGCTGAGAATAAGCTTCAACGGGGTGTCAAAATTGCAGAGGAGTTGGGTGAACTAGAGAGTTTACGGAATGTTCTAGATAGTTTAGCTAATATCCTTCAGAAGCAAGACAAACTCGATGAAGCTGCTACTACTTTTCAACGAGTGATTGGGATTAGCGAAGCAATAGATGACCAGCGACAAGTTGCCATTGGACTTAACCGTTTAGCAGGTGTCCTCCAGCAACAGGGCAAACTTGATCAAGCTGTAGCCGCCTTTGAGCGTCGAATTGAGATTAGCGAAGCAATAGACGACCAGCGACAAGTTGCCATTGGACTCAATGGTTTAGCAGGTGTCCTCCAGGAACAAGGTAAACTTGATGAAGCTTTAGCTACCTTCGAGCGTCAAATTGAGATTAGTCAAGCAATAGATGACCAGCGACAAGTTGCCATTGGACTCAATGGTTTAGCAGGTGTCCTCCAGGAACAAGGTAAACTTGATGAAGCTTTAGCTACCTTCGAGCGTCAAATTGAGATTAGTCAAGCAATAGATGACCAGC
>JAAHHL010000586.1 GCA_010672185.1 Caldora sp. SIO3E6
TGCTCCTCCAGTCTCTGAGTGAGCCGTTTCTCAGCGAAGGATTATTGCTGAGATAGAGAAGCTATGGCTGCAATAATAAGTTTGCGTAATATTTACGCAAACTATTATCTTTTTGTCCAAAGTCCAATAATTATCCATTATCCATTATCCATTAATGAACTAACACCTATCCCAAGCGGGAATTAGGACAAATTTCAGCAAGCCCTAATTCCTCGTCAACTCAAACAGATTTTGTGCTTGAGGACGAAGAAACCCTTCAAACAATTCTTGCTGACCCGGTGCAATTTCAACTAGATTGCGCTCAGCAATTTCATAATATGCATAAGTCCAAGGAATCCGAACTAGCTTGCCGCTAGTATCATCCTGCACCAAAACCATTTCCGTAACCGCGTGGGTAGCCGTTTGACGCAAACCGCTGCCCCGATTGCCCTCAATCCTAGTTTTCATGGGAATGCCTAGTTCCGCTAACCCACGGGCTGTGCTTTCAATATCCGGGTAAAGAGGGGTGTTCTGGCGGTTAACATAGGCGGTAAAATGATTGACGGCATAACCATGTAACAGTACCCAAGCTCCGTATTGGCTCACCGCATTTACTGCTTCTACCACAGAGCGTCTGGGAGGTTGCCAAGGACGAGTAAACACTCCTTGGAGTTGAGTAACAATTGTTTCGAGCTCCTTTGTTGTTGATGCTGCTGCGATCGCCTGGTTCAAATTGTCTAGCTCATAAAAGCTACCGTCACTAACGGTTTGTTTGATAAGCTGAGTAATAGCAGCAGGTAGACTATCCACTAGTAGTTCACTAATAAACAGCTTTGGTAGGTCAAAACGGTCTTGCTCTGGATGGCGATAGTGACGAGCATAGACATGTTGCTCAGCAAAGTTATATTCCCCAGCCACTTCGTAACCTAAAGCTTCAGCAAGGTTAGCGATATAGGGAATACCTAATTTGTTGTTTGTTGTTGGTTGTTGGTTGTTTGTTGTTTGGGAATCGGGAATCGGGAATTGGGAATTGGTAGTCTCCCTTGTCTCCTTGTCTCCCCATCTCCGCGTCTCCGCGTCTCCCCATCCCCGCGTCTCCATCCCGCTGACACTTAGACGTAGAGAACGAAAGGCAATATGATCATTAGCGATCGCTCCTCCTGCTTGTTGGAGCATTTGTTGGTAGATGCGGGCATATTGGACTCGGTGGCTGTAGTCTTGCCAGAGCCTAGCCCACAATTGACTGGCAATTTGTGTGGATTTCATGGTACTGTTTCTAGGGATTTGGTGAGAATCTCTAAGGCAATTTGAATCTGTTCGCTGTCGATAACTAGGGGTGGACAAAATCGAATTGCTGCTTTGCCACAACCAAGGAGTAATAGTCCTTGAGAGAAGCAATGGTCTATAATGCGATCGCGTAATCTAGCATCAAGGTTACCCTCCGCATCCAAAAGGTCAATCGCTACCATCAAACCCTTACCCCTAGGTAAGGAAACCTGATCAAATCTACCTGCTAGTTGAGTTAAACCTCGCTGCAATTGCACTCCCCTGTGATAAGCATTGTCCATCAGTCCCGCTTCTAAAAGTCGCAACGTGGCATTAGCAGCAGCACAAGCTACGGGATTTCCGCCAAAGGTAGTGGCATGGGAACCGGGGGGCCAAGTCATCAGCGAGGGTCGAGATAAGATAGCACCAAGGGGTAAACCACTAGCAATGCCTTTAGCAAGGGTGATAAGATCGGGCATTACACCCCAATGCTCAATCGCAAACAGCTTACCAGTCCGTCCCATCCCTGACTGGACTTCATCAACAATCATCAGGATGTGGTAGCGATCGCAAATTCTCCGAATCCTCTCTAGGAAACCAGCTTCTGGTAAGATATAACCACCCTCTCCTTGGATTGGTTCAACAATAATTGCTGCCACCTCCTCCGGCGGTAGCACTCTGGGAAATAATTCTTCTTCTAAATAAGCCAAACTAGCATTAGTTCCATAGGGAATATGAGTAACCCCCGGTACTAGTGGACCAAATCCCTGGCGCTGAACTATTTTGGAACCAGTGAGGGACATAGCACCGTAAGTACGTCCGTGAAACCCGCCCAAAAAGGCTATTACTTGGGAGCGTTTCGTATAGTAACGAGCTAGTTTCAGAGCCCCTTCCACTGATTCAGCACCAGAATTGGTAAAGAAAACCCGAGCACAGGAACCATTTAATGGCTTAGGGAAAGGAGCATAAGCCGCTAGTTTTTCTGCCAGCTCCACCATCGGTGCATAATAAAAGTCAGTTCCCGACATATGCAACAGGCGAGCCGATTGCTCCTGAATTGCCTGAACCACCTGAGGATGAGCATGTCCAGTTGCCGTTACAGCAATTCCCGCTGTCATATCCAAAAAGACATTGCCATCCACATCCTCAATCATGCAACCCTCTCCCTTAGCAGCCACCAAGGGATAGCTGCGGGTATAGGAAGGGGACATCAATGCCTGATCTCTTTTTATCAGTGCCCTAGCTCTTGAGCCAGGTAGGGAAGTAACGAGATGTGGAGTCCTCGGTAGAATCTTTTCAGTTATAGTAGGCATGTTTTTGTTGTTTGTTGTTGGTTGTTTGGGAATTGGGAATTGGGAATTGGGAATGGAGAATGGAAAATGGAGAATTAGCGATATCTCCCTTGTCTCCCTTGTCTTCCCACACTCCCCACACTCCCCAATCACCGGTTATCAATCTGGGCTCGTTGTAAACTACCGGAAAAGTCTACGTAGACAGTCTTCCAGTCTGTAAAGACATCAAGAGCAGTACTGCCTGCTTCCCGATGTCCGTTTCCTGTCTGCTTGACGCCACCAAAGGGTAAATGTACTTCTGCACCAATAGTTGGGCCATTAATATAAGTAATACCGGCTTCAATATCTCGCATTGCTTGGAAAGCACGGTTGACATCGCGGGTATAGACAGATGAGGATAAGCCGTAGGAGGTGTTATTGAGGATTGCGATCGCTTCTTCAAATGAGTTCACTTCTATCAGTACCACCACAGGACCGAAGATTTCTTCACGAGCAATGCGCATTTCTGGGGTAACCTGATCCAAGATAGTAGGTTGGAAAAAGTAACCCTGTTGAAAATTGCCTTCTTGGAGGACTTTTCCCCCCAGCAACAGCTTTGCTCCCTCACTCTGAGCTACTTCCAGGTAATAACAAACCCGCTCTAATTGAGCTGCATTCACCAAAGGGCCAACATCGGTATCAGGTTCTATGCCAGCACCCAAGCGTAATTTGCTAGTCTGCTCTAGCAACTTGGTAGTAAATTCTGCTTTAATATCTCGGTGTAGGATCAGGCGACTAGTGGCAGTACAACGTTGCCCTGTCGTACCAAAAGCTCCCCATACAGCTCCTTCGAGAGCCAATTCCAAGTCAGCATCTTCCATGACAATTTGGGCATTTTTACCACCCATCTCCAAACAGACGCGCTTGTGGGTACGCCCACAGGTAGCTCCAACTTCTGCTCCTGTTTGGGAAGACCCAGTAAAGGATACCAGGTCGATGCCGGGATGTTCAATCAAGGCTCGACCAACTTCTTCACCGGAGCCATGAACCAAGTTAACTACTCCTGCTGGTAAACCGGCATCGCGGAAAATCTCAGTGAGGAAGGTGGCACAGGCAGGAACATCTTTGGCAGGTTTGAGAATAATTGTATTGCCGCAGACAAGGGCAGGTAGAGATTTCCAACAAGGTATAGCTATCGGAAAATTCCAGGGAGTGATCAGAGCACAGACTCCGATTGGTACCCGCACTGTCATAGCAAACTTGTTGCCTAGTTCTGAGGGTGTGGTTTGACCAAACAAGCGACGACCTTCCCCAGCATAATAGAAAGCACAGTCAATTCCCTCCTGCACATCACCCCGGGATTCTGCAAGGGGTTTACCCATTTCTCTACTCATCAGCTGGGCAAGTTCTTCTTTCCGTTGTAATAGTAGCTCCCCCACCCGATGAATAAATTCTGCACGGGTTGGTGCGGGAACCAGACGCCAGCTGCGGTAAGCTTGACGAGCCGCTTCAACAGCCGCATCCACCTCTGTTGAACCTGAACGAGGAAAAGTTGCCACTAGCTCTTGCCAATCCGCAGGGTTACGACTTTCCAGGGTCATTCCTGATTCCGCTGGTAGCCAGCGATCGCAGATATAATTGAGGCACTTGAGGGGAGTAGTCATTAGGTGTTAGGTGGTAGGTGTTAGGTGTTAGGTGTTATGTGTTATGTGTTAGGCATTGGTGACAAGTTAAAGGGTTGTGCATTTTGTCAACTCCCATATATGGGGTAGTGGTTCTAAAAAAACCTATATATGGAAATACTTCAAGGGTTAAGGAAAATTGTATTCTTCTTCCTCCGCTCCTCCGCTCCTCCGCTCCTCCGCTCCTCCGCTCCTCCGCTCCTCCGCTCCTCCGCTCCTCTGCTCCTCCGCTCCTCTGCTCCTCCGCTCCTCCGCTCCTCCGCTCCTCTGCTCCTCCGCTCCCCAACCCATATCTGGCGATCGCACCAAATGGGATAGTCTAATATCATAATTATACTTTTTTGTCAAAATAAATTCATTTTTGATGTATTTCTTCAAGAATGTAAATTAACGAAGCAGCACTCCGAGAAGAAGATGCAGCATAACTCATGGCAAACTATACGGTTGAAGTTCTCTTTTTGATCAGCGCAAGCGTGTACCCAGATACCGGACTTATTAAAGAAGTAAGGTATCTAAATAGAGTATCAGTCGGAAAGGGCGCACGTCGGTCATTGGTGTCAACTTAACGTAAAACTCATGCCCCACAAGGAACTTAAGTTCCTTGCTAATAGCTCAAGTCATCTAAAGATGACTCAATCTCCCCAAAAATCTTCAGTCCACTTGAGTGGACTTTAGCTATTAGCCCAGAGTTTAAACTCTGGGTGGGTGTGGAAGCTAAGCGTTAGCTGTCCCTAGCTTAAGTTGACACCAATGCACGTCGGTGCGCCCCTACATTATGTCTGCAGCTGAAATATAATCGCCACATTCAGATTGTCTAATGTTTTTAAATCAATTGGGTAACAATTTTACCCAAAAATGGTATAAGAACCCCAGAAATTTGACCAGAAATCATTACAAAATTAGGAAATGATGATACTCAATCACCTCTACTGTGTCATCATGACCAATTCACCCACACCCCCGTAGGGGCGCACCGACGTGCGCCCAACCAACACATTCCCAATCAACTTTAAGGTGTTATATTATGCCC
>JAAHHL010000587.1 GCA_010672185.1 Caldora sp. SIO3E6
CCCGTTTTGTTTTTTTCACGCATCAGACGTCATCAGCGCTCGCCACATCACCGTCACTGGAGTTCCGACATTTGCTATTCCTCTCTCTCCCCATCCCACCATCTCCCCATTTCCCCATCTCCCCATCTCCCCATCTCCCCATCTCCCCATCTCCCCATCTCCCCATCTCCCCATCTCCCCATCTCCCCATCTCCCCATCTCCCCATCTCCCCATCTCCCCATCACGATACTCAACTCCAAGCGATCGGAGTACTGGGATAGGAAGATTCTGTAGTATAATTACTCTGGGTACTGGTTTCTGCATCCAGCACCTTCACCACCTGATTATATAAATTCTCTGCTTGTTGTGGAGAATTTCCAATACAAGTTAAGCCCAGTTTGCCGAACTCGGAGAGTGCCCCCATCAGATGGAATATATTGCCGGTTCTGGTACTACTATCAAAGTGCAATTTATGATAGGCAATAATATCCATTAAATCATTAGGCATCAATCCTCGATAGCAGTCTTTTTGCAAGTTGTCGGTGGCTACGTAATATTTATCTTTACCTTGCTGAGTGTGGAATAAACCAGTAGAAAGGTCATAGCGGCCATTTGTTAAAAACTTGAGAGTCATAAAGGGGTGGGTTGTTCCACCTTTGCGCAAGTTGATTTCAATAGCTTGTAGATCCCAGGTAACACCGGAACTGTGGGGTTGACGAACTGCAACAAAATCTACACCGTAGCGTTCTATTGCTCCTTTTGCGGCTAAAGCCTGACCGATTTTTATGCCCATTTCTTGTAAGGTTAATCGGTAAGTCTCATCTGCTGGAAAGTGACAACCTAAATAGATCTGACCATCTGGTCCTCCTAAAATTTGGTCATGGGTAGAAAGAATGTTGATCTTCCCTTGAGGGGTAATATAACCCTGAACGCTAGGCGATCGCTTTTCTTCTCCTTCAATAAAAGCCTCAACAATTGCCCCTAACTCAGGAATGCGACTGGAAAAATTTTTCCAAGTCTCATAAGTTGTCTGGAATCTCAAATGCTCCAGACGCTGCTGAATTGCCCTCACTCTGGTAGCATGAGAAGCTTGTTCTGGTTTGGCTTGTGCTATGGGGTTCAACTCCAGAATCGCATTGCCTTCTCCCGAAAAACCCTCATTGAGTTTAACTACTATGCGTCGTAATTGCGGTTGTCTCTCCCACAATTGAGCTGCTGCTTCGGCTAAATCCTCACAATTCCAAACTAGCTCACTACCATCGGGATGGGGTACGTCACTGAGCTGAAAAATTTGGCGACTACCGCTCTTTGTACCCCAATATAGTAGATCTGGGTCAGGAGCCAGTAGGGGTACATCTAATTGCACAGATAACTCCCGCTCTAGATAAGTTGAATTGTAACAAACCATATAGGACTTGTCTGGGCGCAGGGCTCGACGAATCCGCTCTACTAAACGAGGACGTTCTAAAATCTTTTGAGTGAGAGATTTAAGGGAGCCATCATAAGTAGTCATCAGCAACAAACGATCGCGAGCATGGGAGAAGGGGATTCCTGGCAACAGCTGCAAATAGTAATCAATCACAATTGGCGGTAAAGGCTGTGCTGTAATGTAAATCAACCTAGTGTGAGGATTACGCAGACGAATCAAAGAAAATAGCAGCCTCTCTTCATAATGCAGAAATCCGTCAACCTTTTTAATTTCCCGCTGATCCAGAGTCAGTGAAGGTACTACTAAAATATCGCGGTCATCTTGATCAAACGAATCAACACTCAACCAGCGATCGCGCAAATTATTTTGAAGCTGCCGAAATTTTGAATTTCCCATTCCCCAATGAGTATAGTCTGCCCTTAAACAACAAATAACAAACAACCAACAACCAACAACCAACAACCAACAACAAAGCTCAAATTCCAGCCAGCAAAGAAGTATGAGCCTGAAAACCTTTGGCCTTGAGATCAGCAACAGTTGCTCTACAGTCTTGTATCCAATATTTCGAGTCAAAACGAACAAATTGCTGCTGTAAAGGAGCGGCTACCGTTGCCAACACTGGTACTTTGGCTTGATTCTTTTCTCCTGAGTGTTCTTGTAGAATTATTTTGAGATGAGCAAGTTTACTTTTGGTCAACTGTTGTGGATTTAGCTCCACCATCAACATCTGTACTTGTTCAATGGCTTCGGCATCTTCAATAATAAATTGTTTTTTTTCATCTCGTTGATCTACCTTACCCCAAATAATCAAACGGGCATCAACTTGCAGCAGTGAGCCAATGCGTTCATAACTTTTGGGAAAAACCACACCCTCAGCTTGCGCTGTTAAATCTTCTAGGTGAACAAAGGCCATCTGTTCACTACTTTTTTTGGTAAGGTGAGGTTTCACTTCAGTGAGTATCACAATGGCACTCACCATGGTCTTTTTGTTTTGCTCAGCTAAGTCTGCAAGGTTAATCGGAGAGAAAACCTTACCAACCTGGGGAACTGACTTTAAAGGATGGTTGGAGACATAGAAACCTAGCAACTCTTTTTCTAAGCGTAACTTCTCTTGGGGGGAGAAGTCATCAATACCAATCGTTTTAGGAGCAGATTTCCAAGCATCGTTATTACCATTTGGCTCCGGTGTTTCATTTCCTAAAAGATCAAAAATATTGATTTGTCCACTATCTCGGTCTTTGGCACGATCCTGAGCCCAACTGATGACCAAATCAAGGTCATTAATTAATTGCCGACGGTTAGGATCGATGCAGTCAAAAGCACCACAGTAAATCAAAGCTTCCAAGCCACGGCGGTTAACTGTACGCAAATCGACGCGATCGCAAAAGTCGGCAAAGGATTGAAAGGGTCCATCTTGAGCGCGAGCCTTCAAAATACATTCAATTGCCCCTTGACCTAAATTCCTGATGGCCGATAGCCCAAACAAAATGTTCTGCGAAACTGGTGTAAAATCGAAATCGGAGCGATTAATATCTGGTGGTTCTACCTCAATCGACATTGACATAGTGGAACAAGTGGCAATATATTTCTGCACTTTGTCACTACTGCTACTACTAGCTGTCAATAAGGCTGCCATGTACTCAACGGGATAGTTAGCTTTGAGGTAAGCAGTCTGATAAGTAACATAACCATAAGCAGTTGAATGGGATTTGTTGAAACAATTGGATGCAACCTTGCCATTCGCTAAAACAAAGTTATGATCCTGCTCTAGACCAATATCATAAACTGATTGATTTCCTAAGGATTTGCGACCAATTATTTTAACCATAGTTATTAATGAATAATTGATAATGGATAATGGATAATGGATAATGGATAATTGATAATGGGTAATTGGGTTTAAGAGCTTGATTTTCAACTGAGTTCGACTGGGGATATGCTTAAGATACCATTTATGTCTGCTGATTGAATGAACCACAAAGGCACAAAGGACACGAAGGAATTTATTAAACAGTCGCAGCGGGAACGCCTTGATCGCTATGTTGTACAGCAAATGCCTAATTGCTCTCGCTCCCGTATCCAGCAGTTAATTGAGCAAGGGAATGTGCATCTCAATGATACCGTCTGCACTTCCAAAAAAGCTATTGTGCAACCTGGGGATAGGGTTTCTGTTGTGATTCCTGAAGCTAAGCCTCTCGACTTGCAACCGGAAGCCATACCTTTAGATATTCTCTACGAAGACGATGCTCTGGTCATTGTCAATAAACCTGCTGGCTTAGTGGTTCACCCAGCACCGGGTCATGAAAGAGGAACTCTGGTTAATGCACTGTTGGCTCACTGTTCTCATCTGGCTGGTATTGGTGGAGTACAACGTCCTGGTATTGTTCACCGCCTGGATAAAGATACCACAGGAGCGATCGCGATCGCGAAAACAGACCAAGCTCATCAACATCTACAAGCTCAACTTGCCGCTAAAACTGCTCGCAGGCAATATCTTGGTATTGTCTACGGTGCTCCGCCAACTACTAGTGGTACTATTAACCAACCAATTGGGCGTCATCCTCTAGAGCGCAAAAAAATGGCTGTCGTGCCGGTAGAAAAGGGAGGACGTACTGCGGTTACCCATTGGCAAGTTCAAGAAAGACTGGGTAACTACACCTTAATGCATTTTCAACTAGAAACTGGTCGCACCCACCAAATTCGAGTTCACAGTGCCTATATCCGACATCCTCTAGTTGGCGACCCTGTTTATAGTAGTGGTCGTTCCTTAGGTGTTAATCTACCAGGACAGGCACTCCACGCTTGGCGACTATCCTTACAGCATCCCTTATCTGACGAGTGGCTGGAGTTTACTGCTCCTCCACCTCCAGTTTTTACTACCCTTTTAGAGGTGTTAAGGCGTCGATAGGGTCTAGGTTGTGGAGTTTTTGATGTGGTGAAAATAAAGGTACGTGTTACTGCTGGCGACGGCTAAATTGTAGTAAAGTTAAATTTTATGAAGTTATAAGGAACATGTATGTATATTGTCCAAGTTGCCTCTGAATGTGCTCCTGTAATCAAAGCTGGAGGTTTAGGAGATGTAGTTTACGGACTCAGCAGAGGACTAGAGCTTCAGGGTCATTGTGTAGAGATTATTCTGCCGAAATACGACTGTATGCGCTATGACCATATCTGGGAACTTCACGATGCCTATCGTGAGTTGTGGGTTCCTTGGTATGGTGGAGCTATCCACTGTTCTGTTTACTGCGGCTGGGTACATGGGCAAGTTTGCTTCTTTATCGAACCCCATTCCCAGGATAACTTCTTCAACCGGGGGTGTTATTATGGATGCAACGATGACAATATGCGCTTTGCCTTCTTCAGTAAAGCCGCATTAGAATTCCTCTTCAAAAGTAACAAGCGTCCTGATGTAATCCACTGCCATGACTGGCAAACTGGCTTAGTCCCTGTCATGCTCTTCGAGATGTACAAGCATCATGGCATGGAGTGCCAACGAGTCTGCTATACAATTCACAACTTTAAGCACCAAGGAATTGGCGGCACGGAAACTCTCTGGGCAACTGGTTTGAATCAAGAGTCTTACTACTTCCACTATGATCGCCTACAAGATAATTTCAATCCTTCTGCCTTGAACTATATGAAAGGTGGGATCGTCTACTCTAATTATGTAAATACAGTTTCCCCTCACCACGCCTGGGAAGCTCACCACACAGATATTGGTTATGGGTTAGGACACACTTTACATCTCAACAAGGATAAATTTGCAGGGATTCTCAACGGCATTGACTACAATATGTGGAATCCAGAGCGAGACAG
>JAAHHL010000588.1:0-3381 GCA_010672185.1 Caldora sp. SIO3E6
ACCTACCACCTAACACCTACCACCTAACACCTATTGAACTTTAAGCACGACCCCTCCGCTACCCCTAACCGGAAGCTTGAGGTTGGAAAATTGGGAGAAAAGCTAGTTGCTCAATGGTTACAGGCACAGGATTGGGTAATCATAGCTCACCGTTGGCGTTGTCGCTGGGGGGAAATAGACTTAATTGCTCAGGGAGGAGCAAGTAAGCAGCTGATGTTGGCATTTGTCGAAGTGAAAACTCGCAGTTGCCGAAATTGGGATAACAATGGTTTGCTGGCAATTACACCCCAAAAGCAAGCTAAGCTTTGGCAAACTGCTGAGCTATTTTTATCGGAAAACCCAGCAATGGCAGATTTTTCTTGCCGGTTTGATGTGGCTCTTGTCAGTTGTGAGTATCTGTCGCCAATTTCTAACTCTTCTGCTGTTGGCAATCTTCCACAAGTTGCCTCAGTGCAGCTGGGGAAACCAGTATTTGTTGCAGATTATAAACTTATTTTGCGTGATTATATTCCTTCTGCTTTTGATTGATCTTTTTTAAAGAACCACAGAGCCACAGAGTTCACAGAGAGTAGAGCAGGACATTGCGCGATCGCTTTGGGAGCAATAAGAGAGATAAAGTTAACAATTCTTAACAAAGAAAAGAGCTTTTTGTTTCATTCTAGTTGAGAAAATACTTTATATTTTTTACCTATATTTTGCCACAAATATTGGTTAAGCTGGAAAGTAAGATAAAAACTAGAGGAGGTTCTATGAGCGCTGGTTTAAAGGTAGGTTCAGCTGAACAAAGGCAGCCTACCTGGCAAGCAGTTATTATGTTTGCTTTAGGTTTTTGGCTGAGTTGTAGCCTAATTCTGGACTTTGTGATCATGCCAACTCTGTCTAGTGCTGGTATGATGAGCCAAGGAAGTTTCGCTACAGCAGGTTATTCCATCTTCTGGATTTTTAACCGCATTGAGTTACTTTGTGCCACTGTAGTGTTATCTAGTCTCTTAGTACTCCGTGGTACTTCCAATCTATATTCTTATGTAAGACGCTGGTCAATCTTGTTGTCTGTACTTCTGCTGGCAATTGCTCTTATCTATACCTATGTCATGACGCCGCAGATGACTGCTTTGGCAATGCAATTGAATATTTTGCAACCAGCAACAGGGATGCCTGAGGGTATGGTTCAGATGCACGGAGAATATGGTGTGCTAGAAGCCATCAAGTTAATTGCAGGAACTACCATACTAGGTTGGTGCTACCGCGATTCGCGCAATCTTGCTGCCTAAGGCTAGATTAAGCAAAAACAAAAGCTCCTCACCAAAAGTGGGGAGTTTTTTTTTATTTCATTCAGATTCAGGATAGTTTGAGAACCACAGCAAGCGTAATGCCATTAAAGTAAAGCCAATTGCTGCCATTGCCTTGAGAGTACGTACTGGCAACAATTGAGCGATCCCTCCTCCCAGTAGAACTCCTATAAGTGTTGCCAACAGCAGTGCAGCCACGGAACCAAAAAATACGGCGCGGGGTGAGTTCAGACTACCACCTAAAGCGATCGCGGCCAATTGGCTTTTGTCTCCAATCTCTGCTAAAAACACCGTAATAAAACTCAGTCCAAGAAGCTTCCAGTCCATTTTAGTTGTTGGTTATTGGTTGTTCGTTGTTGGCTTTGCTGGATACTAACCACCCATTTGTACGACATCCCAAAGCAGCATCACCGCAATCAACAGTAACAGACTTCCCGCCGCCGTATCCAGATTTTTCGGAGACAACCGCTTCGCCAGCCATTGTCCAACTAGTACTCCCAGTAAGCTGGTGGTAATCAGTGCTCCTGCTGCACCAAGGAAAACAATCCAAGGAGATTGAGATTCGGCACTAATCAGTAGGGTTGCTAGTTGGGTTTTATCTCCCATTTCTGCCAAGAAAATCGTGAGGAAAGTTGAGCTAAAAATCGCCCATACCCCCTGATTGCTCGCCTCAACTGGTTTAGGTTCTTCAAAAGTCATCAATTTCGTGTTCTTCTCATCTTCTCCATACTTTACCGAAATCAGCAACCCATTAGATCGACAGCTTGCACAGCTGGAAATTGCATCTGTTGGCTCCAAAACCTGGCATCGATCCGGAAAATCCCTGGGTAACTGTGGGGGATGCAAATGCCCAAAACAGCGGATAAATGCTGCACTCCTTCTTACTTATTACTTGTTACTTGTTACTTGTTACTTCCTGAAGCAAGCCCTATTTAGAAGATTTCTCGGTTAAAACGCTGCATCTCCAGACTGTGCTCCCCATAAACTTCCTCAATTTGCCCCTGACAGCAATCAATAGCAAAATCGCTCAACTCCTCTGGCTCCACACCGTACATTTCTTGAAAGACATCCGGTTCTACACGGCAGAAGTGAGGTCGATTTTGGTAAATTCGGCATTCACGGGTGGCATGAGCAAAATTCACACACCATCCCTCTTTCCCGATCATACTTAGATAAAGCTCTAACTCTTCTGAAGAAAGATAATCCTCTAATCCTGGTCGTTTAGCAAGGTCAAGATAACAGCACGCACCACATTGTTTGACACAACGCCAAGTCGCCATGAGTTTTACTAAAGGCTATAAGTTGAAGTTAAACCTAGCTTAGCGGGTTTTGAGCACCCATGCTGTAGCCAATCTTGGGGTATTGTGTGTTTATCCTACTGGCGGGCAAAAAAATAGAGAGTCACGGGAAGTGGCTCTCCGGCTTATCAGGGTGCATCTACTTAACTCAATATAACATCATGGGGGTGGGGGGTGTCACCCCTTTTTGGGAAATTTCTTGTCATCAATGCTTATTACCTTCCATTGAAGCGCTTTTGCTGGCTGATGCTGGTGAAGAATCAATAAATCCCTTTACTCAAATTAAAGACAAAAAAATAGAGAGTCACGGGAAGTGGCTCTCCGGCTTATCAGGGTGCATCTACTTAACTCAATATAACATCATGGGGGTGGGGGGTGTCACCCCTTTTTGGAAATTTTCTTGTCATCAATGCTTACTACCTTCCATTGAAGCGGTTTTCGTGGCTGATGCTGGTGAAGAATCAATAAATCCCTTTACTCAAATTTTGGGCAAAAAAATAGAGAGTCACGGGAAGTGGCTCTCCGGCTTATCAGGGTGCATCTACTTAACTCAATATAACATCATGGGGGTGGGGGGTGTCACCCCTTTTTGGAAATTTTCTTGTCATCAATGCTTACTACCTTCCATTGAAGCGGTTTTCGTGGCTGATGCTGGTGAAGAATCAATAAATCCCTTTACTCAAATTTTGGGCAAAAAAATAGAGAGTCACGGGAAGTGGCTCTCCGGCTTATCAGGGTGCATCTACTTAACTCAATATAACATCATGGGGGTGGGGGGTGTCACCCCTTTTTGG
>JAAHHL010000588.1:3481-5224 GCA_010672185.1 Caldora sp. SIO3E6
AAATCCCTTTACTCAAATTTTGGGCAAAAAAATAGAGAGTCACGGGAAGTGGCTCTCCGGCTTATCAGGGTGCATCTACTTAACTCAATATAACATCATGGGGGTGGGGGGTGTCACCCCTTTTTGGGAAATTTCTTCTCATCAATGCTTATTACCTTCCATTGAAGCGGTTTTGCTGGCTGATGCTGGTGAAGAATCAATAAATCCCTTTACTCAAATTAAAGACAAAAAAATAGAGAGTCACGGGAAGTGGCTCTCGGCTTATCAGGGTGCATCTACTTAACTCAATATAACATCATGGGGGTGGGGGGTGTCACCCCTCTTTGGGAAATTTCTTCTCATCAATGCTTACTACCTTCCATTGAAGCGGTTTTGCTGGCTGATGCTGGTGAAGAATCAATAAATCCCTTTACTCAAATTTTGGACAAAAAAAATAGAGAGTCACGGGAAGTGGCTCTCGGCTTATCAGGGTGCATCTACTTAACTCAATATAACATTATGGGGGTGGGGGGTGTCACCCCTTTTTGGAAAATTTCTTCTCATCAATGCTTATTACCTTCCATTGAAGCGGTTTTGCTGGCTGATGTTGGTGAAGAATCGATAAATCCCTTTACTCAAATTAAAGACAAAAAAAATAGAGAGTCACGGGAAGTGGCTCTCGGCTTATCAGGGTGCATCTACTTAACTCAATATAACATCATGGGGGTGGGGGGTGTCACCCCTTTTTGGAAAAAATTATCTCTGAAGAGAGCCCTTTGTATAGAGTGACAGGCTTTCAGGATTGTTCAACAAAAGTCAGTAAACTTGTAATAAAACTTAAAAAACACTGCTGGAGTCGTTATTAATGAAAGGATAAGGCTTGTTGCCGTCAGCTAAAATAACTTTGGGACTTCTGCCACCCTAGATTCTTCATTAATTAATAATGGATAATGAACAATGAATAATTACAAGAAGGTTAAAACCTTGCTTGATTGAATATAAAGAAATCTTAAGAGCACTTTTCTCTCATTTCAAGGAGAGACCTTAAACCGAATTTATTAATTATCAATTATCCATTATCAATTATCCATTGGTAAAATTATGCCTGCATCGACTCTCACTCCTTCTATCTCTACCTTTCCCATCACTGCTGTTATCGGGCAGGAGGCGATAAAACTGGCCTTGCTTATGGCTGCAGTTGACCCTGGATTGGGAGGAGTCGCGATCGCAGGACGTAGGGGTACGGCGAAATCAGTTATGGCAAGGGCTATTCATTTCCTACTACCACCAATTGAAGTAGTAAAAGACTCCTTCTGTAACTGTCATCCCAATTATCCCGAAGAATGGGATGATCAACTACTCAATCAAGCAGCAAGCATGACAAGTGAGGCAACCAAGGAAGCTGATGCTCCCTTGCTCACACCCCATTGCCCTTTTCCCACAGAAATCATCTCTGCTCCCTTCGTACAAATACCCCTGGGCGTAACAGAAGATCGATTGCTGGGTTCTGTGGATGTGGAACTCTCAGTCAAAAAAGGGGAACCTGTATTTCAACCAGGATTACTGGCACAGGCACATCGAGGTGTCCTCTATATAGATGAGATTAATCTGCTTGATGACCAAATTGCGAACCAACTACTGACAGTTCTTACCGAAGGGTTCAACAAAATAGAAAGGGAAGGTATCAGTTTTCAACATCCCTGCAAACCCCTATTAATCGCTACCTACAACCCGGAAGAAGGAGCGCTGCGGGAACATTTATTG
>JAAHHL010000589.1 GCA_010672185.1 Caldora sp. SIO3E6
TCTCTTGGGTGCTAGAGAAGATAGTTTTTATGCCGAGCCACCAATAGAGCATTTAGACATTTGGCGATCGCCTCATCTCTGCCAAGGTTACTGGATTCACCCCACAGCCAATGGTATACCTGAGCACCGCACAAAGATTACTGCTGCTGAATTTATAATATTTCTCATTGGGGAAGGTCGAATTGAGAATTGAGAATTGAGAATTGAGAATTTACGTTTAATGCGAATTAAATTGCACATATTGTAGGGGCGGGTTTAGGGACAATCTAGGCCATTTGACCCGAATATTCCCATCAAAACCCGCCCGTCGGGCGGCGCATCAACCGCTACGAAGGTCAGAAACAGGTCAAATTCTTCCTCTCCGCGTCCCCGCGTCAAAATCCCCTTGCAGCCAGAGTGTTTCTTAGGAGCTCCTGAGGAGTGCTTCGCGCCCCCAATTGAATGGGAGAAACACTTTGGGGAGCAGTAGGGGCGATTAGCCATTAGCCATTAGCTATTAGCCATTAGTCATTAGCTTTAAGCGTGTTTCTCGAGAGTACAAGACTATTTCCAACCAGCACGATCCATCAGCTTAACTGCCTCTGGGTTATTCTTGCCGAGAGCTGCAACATTAATTTCCGATTCTTGAAACTCCCCAAATTCAGCAACAGTAGGATTGGGATCGACACCAGTTACTGCAGCAATTTCATTGTTAGCATTGGCATAAACTTCCTGTGCCTCCGGAGTCGCAAGGTACTCTAAGAATTTAATGGCGCTTTCTTGATTGGGAGAAGTTGCAACCACACCACCTCCACTAATATTGATATGAGTGCCATCTTCCTCCTGATTGGGAAAGAAAACTCCAACTTTGGCAATCATTTCCTGAGTTTCTGGCTTATCTGACTGCTGGAGTCGAGCTACATAGTAATGATTAACTAATGCTAAATCACAAACACCTGCTGCTACTGCTTTGATTTGTCCAACATCATTGCCTTCTGGTGGGCGGGCAAAGTTATCGACGAAACCCTTTGCCCACTTTTCTGTCTCCTCTATGCCATCTTTTTCAATCATGGCGGCAACTAGGGACTGATTGTAAATATTCCCTGAACTGCGCACACAAACCCGTCCCTCCCACTCAGGCTCAGCTAAAGCTTCGTAGGTAGATAATTCCTCTGGCTTAACTTTTTCCTTGTTATAAACCATGATCCGCGTCCGCTTGGACAAGCCAAACCATTTACCATCGGGGCTGCGCAGGTTTTCTGGAATTGCTGACTCTAGCTCTGAAGAAGCAATCGGTTGTAGAATCTCTGCCTCTTCTGCTCGCCAGAGACGACCTGCATCTACAGTAATAAATACATCTGCTGGGCTATTTGCCCCTTCCGTCTTAATCCGTTCGATCAATTCATCTGCTGAACCTTCAATGATATTGACCTTGATGCCTGTCTTTTCAGTGAAGTTGTCGTACAATTCATCATCGGTGTCGTAGTGACGGGATGAGTAGAGGTTGACTTCTCCTACTTCCGCTGGGTTACCAGTACCTTGGTCTTCACCAGTCCTTTCTGAAGAAGTTTGCCCACTACATCCCACGGTGACTAGAAGCGCTAGTCCTGCGAAAATGCTGATTACACTGTGTCTAGTCAAGAGGTCCTTAGTCATTGGTCATTTGTCAGATGAGCTTAACTTTTAAGTATTGTAAGTCTAATGCAATAACTTCTCAATTATTTATCTCAATTTTTGCTATTTACTTTCAAATAAAAGGAGAAACAGTTGCTAGAAGAGCGCACCTATTGGCTGGCGTGGTCGCAAATTAAGGGCGTTGGGCCGGTGTTAATGCGGCGACTACAGCAGTATTTTGGTTCACTGGCAACCGCTTGGGCAGCACCGAGCAAGGCTTTGGCAGAAGTTGCAGGATTGGGAGTGCAATTGCTAGAGGCAGTGGAGCAAGGGCGATCGCAACTGCATCCAGAGCAATTCCTAGAGCAACATTCTCTCAAAAATCCTAACTTTTGGACACCAGCAGATAAGGAATATCCCCGCTTGTTACTAGAGATTCCTAATCCACCACCGGTGTTGTACTATCAAGGGCAGGTTAGCCTCCAAGAAAATCAAGGCATTAAGCCGATGGTGGGTATTGTGGGTACTCGTAATCCGACAGAATATGGATGTCGATGGACTCGTAAAATTAGTGCTACTTTAGCTAAGCAGGGCTTTACCGTAATTTCCGGCATGGCAGCAGGAATTGATACCCAAGCCCATCGCGGCTGCTTAGAAGCCGATGGACGCACCATAGCAGTTTTCGGTACAGGAGTTGATGTCGTCTATCCCTGGAAAAATCAGTCTCTGTACGAAAAGATTAAGGAACAGGGGTTAGTACTAAGTGAGTATCCCGCTGGTACTCAGCCCCATCGCGCCCATTTTCCCCAGCGCAATCGTATTGTTGCGGGTTTGAGCCGCGCACTTCTAGTGATGGAGGCTCCTAAAAAGTCTGGAGCACTAATTACTGCTCACCAAGCCAATGAGTTTGGTAGAGATGTCTACGCTTTACCAGGTTCTCTAGATAATCCCAAGTCTGTGGGCTGTTTGGGACTATTAAACTGGGGAGCTCAGTTAATTTTAAATGAGAGGAATTTGCTAGAAATGCTAGGAACGATGCCGGATCTTGATGCAGAATTAGAACCGTCACCGTTAGCTCAAGAGCTACTGGAGTTAGAACCAGAATTGTCACAAGTGTTGCAAGTTGTTCCATCAGAACCAATTCACTTTGATCTCATTGTGCAGGAAACAGGAATGTCAGCAAGTTCGGTTTCCAGTGCTCTGTTGCAGTTGGAACTGAAGGAATTAGTATCTCAGTTACCGGGAATGCGCTATCGGCGATGTTAGTATTTGTTGTTGGTTTTTGGTTGTTTGTTGTTTGTTGTTTGTTGTTGGTTATTGGTGTCAACTTCAACTGAAATCCTTGCCTCGCCCTGTAAAAATAGCGATCGCATCTCCATATTCATTTTATTTGGTTTGGATAATATTGGCGATCGCATGATTATATTGCTTTTTGCTTACATCTTCTCACCATTCCTTCAACCGCCGTAAATTTAAATCTCCTCAAAATATTTTATTGGTTGTGATTTTCGTGATTTTTGGTTATTATATTAATAATGGAATAGATGTGCGCCTGTAAAGTATGAATTGCTATTGCTGACTTCAAGAGAGACACACTAGATATATCTCTGAAGGAATTACAGCTGTTGCACCGGGGGATATCAGTGGGGTTAAGACCTGATAAACTACTGGGCGATCGCGTTCTACTTCTGGCGTATTGACAAGTTAAGGTAGAATTTTCTCTGCTGCGTAAGCAGGTAGACACAATTAATTACCCATTTCCGGAAATAAAAGCCTTACGGTATAAGGGTAACAGCATTCGAGAATAGGCAAATAATTCTGTGTAGTTGCTTATAATGTATGCAGTTATTTCCGCAGTCCATTTTAATGGACTTAAACTATTAGCCCGGAGTTTAAACTCCGGGTGGGCTGGGAAACTGATAAAAAATCTTGCAATACCTCAGCTTAGAGGAATTAACTAGGGCTTACTGATAGTTGGAAATGCAACAAGAAACCCAGTGGAATGCTCCCTATTATTGGGCAGCTTTTACCCTTCAGGGAGAGTGGAGGTGAGGAAGATGGGGAAGTGTGGGGGGTGTGGGGAGCTGGAGGAGGAAGAAAAAAGTTACAGCACATTGCAAGGAAATGAAGTACAAATATTAAGGTAAAACTCTTGTGGGATAAAACTCTTGTCTTAATACTAGACTTCTTGCATAAATCCGGTCAGGGCGTAGCATTGGCGGAAGAAAACTTTGATTTTATGGGCAATATGCCAGTGCCAATGCTACGCCCCTACAAACTATTATCGAATGAGTGCAAGAAGCTAATCTCTCTCCCCCAGTTATCTCTGCTCCCCCAACTTTAAGATGAAACCTTATCACCAGATTCCTATCCAAGAATGTGGAGAACTCCTTGTTCCCATTCCTGTAGAACAGTTTGCTGTAGAGTCACCTCACCCCTACCAAAAATTGGGGGCACCTTACGGAGATGCTTCCCCCTACTTTCTGCGCCAAACAGTTCTAGCTGCTCTGATTGAAGCTCAAAACCAACTGCAACAGCAACATCCTCATTGGCGTCTCCAGATTTTTGATGCTTATCGACCGATATCTGTGCAACAGTTTATGGTTGACTATACCTTTGCCGAAGTAGTTCAGGCAAAGAACATCGAACCAGAAACTCTTTCGGAGGAGCAACAGCAGGAAATTTGGCAGCAAGTGTATCAATTTTGGGCACAGCCTAACTACGATCCGATGACACCGCCACCCCATAGCACCGGTGCAGCAGTAGATGTGACTTTAGTGGATGCTACTGGTACTCCTGTTGACATGGGTTCTCCTATTGATGAAATCTCACCCCGTTCCTATCCTAATCACTACGCCTCTCAGCCAGACAAACCTTATCATGCTCATAGACAGTTGTTGCGGGATGTTATGTGTTCAGCCGGTTTTCTTCGTCATCTAGAGGAGTGGTGGCATTTTTCCTTAGGAGATCAAATGTGGGCATGGTTATACAATCAAGAAAATTTAACCTCCAAACAGAAGGCTCGTTATAGTCGTTTTTGAAAGGTGTTAGGTTTTAGGTTTTAGGTTTTAGGTGTTAGGTTTTAGGTTTTAGGTGTTAGGTGTTAGGTTTTAGGTTTTAGGTTTTAGGTTTTAGGGAAGTCAATGCAGCTCTCTTTCCTCCTGCCTTTTGCCTTCTGCCTTCTGCCTCCTGCCTTCTGCCTCCTGCCTCCTGCCTCCTGCCTCCTGCCTCCTCCTGCCTTATTTCCCACCTTTGAGAAAATAAGTCGTCATTTCTCCTTTCCCTTTAATCATAATACTACCTCGTTCTTCAAACAAAAATCGCTCCTTTAATCGCTCGTAGGTAGTAGCGGTTACCTGAATTTCTCCAGGAATACCGCTCGATTCCATGCGAGAGGCAACATTCACTGTATCTCCCCACAAATCGTAGATAAACTTAGTTATTCCAATTACTCCTGCCACCACTTGCCCAGTGTGGATGCCAATTCTTAACTGAAAAGCTTCACCTGTTTTAGTGTTAATATTAACCATGGCAGCTTGCATATCCAGAGCCATTTGGGCAATGGCTTCAGTATGCTGGGGATGAGGTGTAGGTAATCCTCCAACCACCATATAAGCAA
>JAAHHL010000059.1 GCA_010672185.1 Caldora sp. SIO3E6
GTAACAATAACAATAGCTCAAATAGACGTGGAGAGTAGAGATACCCGACTTTTTGAAGAAGTCCGGTATCTGGAGTACTCGCAAGGTTTTTGTTGAGATATATTTAGTAACGCACCATCCTAGATCCTATTGGTGCGTTATACTCACATCTTGCACCAGTACAAATATACTTAATAACATTTTTGGAAGCAATCAATTTCAGCACTGAAACAGTCCAATCTTATTACTGTTGCCTGTTGCCTATCCCCACAGGTATGTTTTCGACAGGCGTGCAAGATCTCAGTTATACCGCACTCTACACAATTGCTACAGTCTTTGTGCTAATCCTTGGGAGAATTTTACTGTGTTAGTCTTCGTTATTCCCCTCAAGAGCAAACAGGTTGCTAGTTCATGGGAACTTGTATCTCAGTTATTTGAAAGATGTGTCAAATCCCTTTGTAATCAGACTTCTGCTGAATTTAGAGTAATTGTTGTTTGTCAAGAAAAACCAGAAACGCAATTCCACCACCCCCATCTCCAATACATTGAAGTTGAGCTACCAATTCCCCAAGGATTCAACATGAGAGATAGGGACTTAGACAAAGGTTCAAAGGCGACAATTGGCTTAAGCCATGCCCAAGAATTTAGTCCCTCTCATGTGATGATCGTTGATGCTGATGATTGTGTCAGCAAACATCTAGCAGAGTTTGTTAGAGACCATCCTAGCAGTAATGGTTGGTTTTTGGAACAAGGATATGAGTATCAGGAGGGAAGTAACCTGATCTACTTCCGAAAAAATAGCTTTTATTTGAGATGTGGAACATCTAATATAGTCAACTATCAATTGTACCCTAAAGTAGGTGAACAGGATTGGTACTGTAGCCACCATAAAAAGATTAGCCAATTGATGTTGAAACAAGGAAACTCAATGCAACCATTACCCTTTCCTGGAGCAGTTTATGTTTTGAATCATGGAGAAAACTTGTCTTACCAAAGAAATTTATCTAGCTTGAATCCTCCAAAATTTCCAGAGTATAGTTGGTTCTTTAATCAGGCTAAAGCGACATATAAAGCTATTAAATCCCGTTCATTAACCAAGTCAATTCGAGAGGAATTTGGTATTTACCCTTTGACTAATAAATATAGCAACCGCCAAGGGGATTAAGACAAGGGGCTTAAGCCCCTTGTTAACTTTCCTTACCTGAGAATGTCTTGACCGCCCTGGCGACTGCTATAACTTAATTTTTTTAATTTTAAGCATTTATTAAAAAAAATATAAAATCTTCAAAGCTATACAGGATAGTAATTTTAGTAGATAAAACTTAACTGTTTAGCATAACATGTTCTACGCGATCGCTTACAATAAATGTATTCTTGTATGTCTGGGATTGTAAACTATGTCTCTAGTTGATTTAATTCCTTTGGTGAGCAATCTGAGCCAGTCAGATAAATTATCACTCTTCAAACTCCTAGCTACACAAATCCCAGACGCTGAACTACAAGCTATTTTTTCTGCATCAGAGTATCCGGTTTGGTCACCTTACGACGCAGTGGAAGCCGCAAACACTTTGATGCACATGATTCAGGATGCTCAAGAGACATCTACTCATGCCTAGTACAGTCGAGTTTCCCTTTTCTGATGATGAAGCATTACCCACAATTCCTATTACTCTACTTAGGGTTTGTTGATTTAACCAGTTGAGACAATCAAGGGAATAAAATTACCGACAACCTCTGCACCCTACACCTGCTACATGAGGACAGTTGTAGGGTGTGGCATTTCTGCTACATAGTCAGAGACTGGGGATTTGTTTCAATCAACTTCGCCAAATCTTGCAAGAATGCTGCTGCATGAGCACCGTAGATAATCCGATGATCACAGGTAACATTAACTTGCATTTGACGCCGCACTCCCATTAAACCATCCGCAGTGGCAACAACTTGTGGACGAGATGCCCCAATTGCCAAAATCCCTCCTTGTCCTGGTGGTAAGATGGCATCAAAACGGTCAACGCCAAACATCCCTAAATTTGATAGGGTAAAAGTACCGGAGTTGTATTCGTCTGGCTGCAATTGCTTAGTTCTGGAACGTTCCACTAAACCTTTCCAGTTGCGAGATAGAGAATAGATATCTACTTGATCAGCATTTTTTAATACTGGGGTAATCAAACCACCATCATCCATAGCTACAGCTACAGCAATATTAATAGCAGTTTGATATTGAATGCCTCCATCTGTATAACTGGCATTAAGCAGAGGATGTTTTTGCAAGGTTACCGCTACTGCTTTGGCAAGCAGTGCCGTCATTGTCACTCCCTTGGACTTAATTTGTTTATAGACTTTATCCAACTCATCGGTAGTAATGGTGTACCCAACCCGGTAAGTCGGTATTTGCATACTAGCAACCATATTCCGTACTACGGCATTTTGCAGCGTATTCAAAGCTACAACTTCACCGGTAGCGATCGCTGGGCTGGGTACTGCTGCTGTTGGTACAGGAGCAGCGACGGGAGCCTTGGTTGGGGTCTTGACGACTGGTGTGATTGCCGGTGCAGCAGGGGTGCTGGTTTTGCCTGTAGCTGCTTCCACATCCCCTGCTACAATACGTCCGTTGGGACCAGTGCCTTTCAAGGTATTCAAATCTACCTTAAGTTCCTTCGCTAACTTACGAGCACGAGGAGAGACAATAATCCGGCCATTACGGCGGCTAGGACTATCTTCGACTACAGTTGTGGTTGCTGCTACGGGTTCAGGTGTAGCTGTCGCTGTACTCTGAGTTGTCGCAGCCGCTGGTTGACTTATTTGAGTAGCTTGTTGTTTAGCCGCCTCAATTTCTGCTTCCGTTTCTGCAATCAGCGCGATGGGAGCACCTACAGGAGCAGAGTCACCAGCTGCTACTGTAATTACTGCCAGATAGCCCTCATAAAAGGACTCAACATCCATATCCGCCTTGTCGGACTCAACCACTACCACAGTTTCACCTTTTTCTACTTTATCGCCCGGTGATTTTTCCCAGGCAACAATCTTGCCTTCGGTCATGGTAGAACTGAGGGCGGGCATAAAAACGTCGTGGATCATGGTTTAGTCTTCCGAATCAACTTAATCTGGGCTAGCAAGAACCTCTGCCAGATCGCATTGTAGCTTTTTTAGGGAGTAGGGTGTAGGGAAGGGGGAATGAAGAATGGAGAATGGAGAATGGAGAATGGAGAATGGAGAATGGAGAATGGAGAATGGAGAATGGAGAATGGAGAATGGAGAATGGAGCACCTGCCACCTGCCACCTGCCACCTGCCACCTACCATCTGCCACCTGCCACCTACCACCTGCCACCTAACACCTGCCATTTGCCACCTGCCACCTGCCACCTACCACCTGCCACCTACCACCTACCACCTACCATTTGCCACCTACCACCTAACACCTACTAGATATCACCGCGAATTTCTTCAACCACTCCATCCCGCAGCAGAACTTCAACATTCATTTTGCGCACTAGGTTATCCCCAACTTCAACCCGGAAAAAGCTCTCTATCTGACCTTGACTAACCTCCTGATCCAGTTCTAGCATCTGAATCTGTTGCAATTGTTGTAGTTGCTGGTTTTTTTGCTCTAGGAGTTCACTTTTCTTTTGATTAACCTGAACTTGAATATTTTCTACTTGTTGGGCTACCTGAGGGTTAGCAGGTTGGCTATTTTGCTTTTGTACCTCTGCGATAGCTCTTTGTCCTTGCAGATCTAGCTGTTGTAGCTGAGAGTCGAGTTGGTTGATCTGCTTTTGCAGCTGTTGCTGAACCTCATCCTTCCATCGCGGCGTAACAATGGCTTTGATATTAACCGGTCGTTTCAAAAGTAGGTTTGATTTAGATTCGTCCATAGGGGTTAGTTTAATCAGTTCTGATGGTTTTTTTGTTGAATTGGTACTCTTAACCTAAATCAGGCAAACATTCCGTTAATGATATCGCGATAATGTTCCGTCACAACGGGTCGCCGGATTTTTAAAGTTCGAGTCATCATGCCATTGTCGATGGAAAATGGCTCTAGAATCAACTTAATCTGACTAATACGGTCATCAGGACGGTAACCAGGGCGGTTTTTCACCTCCCGGTTCAATTCCTGCCGGAATAAGTCTTGAATTTCTTTACTTTCCAAATTAATTGCCTTCCGGAAATCTGCTGTTGGTTGTGACGGATCGGATTCTGGTACATCTAGATGTAGATTCTGGGAGGTTGCCCATTGTTGGAGGGTATCAAGATTAGGGACAATTAGAGCCCCCAGAGCCTTTTGATCTTGACCCACCAACATGATTTGGTCAATATAAGCACTCCGCACACAGGCATCCTCAATCGGTTGAGGTTCAATATTTTCACCGTTGGATAGAACAATTGTATCCTTAGCTCTGCCAGTTATGACCAAATGATTCTGGGGTGTTAAGCAACCCAAGTCCCCGGTATCAAACCAACCTTCCGCATTGATCACCTTAGCGGTGGCTTCCGGTTTATTGTAATAACCCTGCATTACTTGGGGTCCCCTTACCATGACTAAGCCTCGTTCTCCTTGAGGCAGAGAGTGGTGAGTTTCCGGATCAACTATCTTAACTTCTGTTTGAGGCATCGGTGGTCCTGAAGAACCCCGCAGGTTAGACCAAGGACGACGTACATTTGTCACCGGAGAGGTTTCTGTCAAACCATAGCCCACTAGTATCTCAATACCAACAATCTCAAAAAACCTGTCTATATGTCTAGCCAGGGAACCCCCACCACTAATCACATGCTTGATTTGTCCTCCAGTAGCTTGGCGGACTTTTTGGTAAACTAACTTATCTGCCAATTTATGAATCGGCCAAAGAGCTGCTGCTTGAAGGCTGGCAACCAGGCGTTGAAGGAAAGATGGGCTGAGTTGATCTAAGCTTAAATCTTGGACAATACGTTTAGCTTCGATGTAGTTTTGGCTAATAGCCAACAAATTTTGTACCAATCGCTGCTTACTAGCAGGTTGATCACGGAACTGCTTTTGGACTCCTTCGTAAATCACTTCCCACAGCCGAGGCACACCTACCATTAAATGGGGTTGGAATTGGGAGAAATCTTTTTTGAAATTGCGCTGGTTGGTGTAAATTTGGGTACAACCCTGAGAGAGAAGGAAATATTCTGCTGCCCGCTCGTAAGAGTGCCAAGTAGGTAAAATAGAAAGGATGCGATCGCCTGGTTCAGGTACGAATGCTGCACCAAAGGTTGTCACCTGATGCATCAGGTTGCCGTGGGTGAGCATTACTCCCTTGGGTTTACCAGTAGTACCAGAGGTATAGATTAGCGTTGCTAGGGTTTCCTTGTTTTGGGTAAAAGTTGTGAGTTGATGGGATGCTCCAGCAAGCAGTAGCTGGTTGTAGTTAACGATATTCCAGGTTTCTCCTGCAGGAGGCTCTTCTTCCGAGAGAAGCACCACCCACTCCAGAGGAAGTCCAGCCAAACCCTCTTGCAGTTTCTTCAGGGTGTTAAGATTTTCCACCACCAAACCAATACTGCCACTATCTCTCAAAATGTAAAGGAGTTCCTCCCTTTCTGCTTGGGAACTACGCACTACATTTGCTGCTCCTGCGGTCATAATACCCTGGTCCGCAATCAGCCATCGAGGATTATTATCGGCAAATAAGGCAATTCTCTGAGGAATACCAGTCTCATCTAATTCTGGCTCGAAACCAATTGCCTGTAAGCCAGCGGCAAATTGCTGAATTTGCTCGTACAACTCCGTATAGGTAAAACTTACAGGAGCAGTATCGTAGGCTCCCACAGCGTGAGGATCTTTGAGAGCAATGATCTTGCCAAAGCGTTGAGCCGCTAACGGCCAAATTTCTGGTAAGGACTGGAGTGAAGTATAGTCAACACAGCGTTGGAGACTAGCCAGTTCCTGCTTAGTCAGGTGGTTGGTAGGATGGTCTTTCAACATAACTTCCCTATTGGGGTCGGTATAGATGTTTCTACCATATTCCTATACTGAGGGAGTAGAGAGGCTTTAGTGGACACAATTACTTTTGTCTTACGGTTTTACCGTGTGCTTCATAATCCCTACATGCCTTGAAATGCTCCACATCTAACTTGTAGTTTCTAGCTTTAATTTTGGAAGGTAGCGGTAATAACGAGCGTCAGAAGTCTTAGACCAAATTAACCAATTATTCATTATCCATCTTGAGAGGACACAGTACGAGCCGAGTAAATGTCCTTAACCAAGTCTTCTGCTGTACGCGGTTCATCTTGCCAAGCTCCACAGGTCTCTAAAAACATTTGCTGTTTGTCAAGACTGCTATCTTGGCTGTTTTGATTTGCCTGAAATAAGAGAAACTCAATATAACTCAAAATTATTTGCTGTTGAGCAGGAGGAAGCAGTTGTAGTTTAGTCCAAACTTTCTCTTCTAATGGGAAAGGTTCATCTATCTTGTTAACCATCTTTTAGGTTGCGTAGGATTTGTGAAATAAATTATATTTTGGAGATATACTATATATTATACTTCATCTTGTTAAATTAATTTACACTAGACCTATAATAATCATTTTATTGTAGACAACTTCTCGAATCTAGTAAAGTATGCGCCAAAGAGACAATTTTTTTAGCAATTTATGATTCTCTTTATAAAACACTATTTGAAGAAGCAGGTCAGATTTTACTTGAAGATAAACTAATTCGCTTGCTTACTTTTAATCCTAAACAGGAGGTTATAACTCAATGGATTCCATCTTAGTCAACTATCAAGCTGTAATCCAGCAGATTTTTAATGACTATATCGAGTTTATAGGTGAAGCAGAAGATATTCAGCTAGACTTAGTAATTGATCTAGAGCGCGATTGCTTTCAGCACCAGCGTAGCTGATCGCTATCTACTAGTTGAGGTAGGATGGCAAAATGGGTATCGTATTTATGGTACACTGTTGCATATCGATATTATCGATCATAAACTCTGGATTCAACATGATGGGACTGAAGAAGGAATTGCCGATGAATTAGTTGCCTTAGGTATTCCAAAGCAACAAATCGTTTTGGGTTTTAAACCGATTGAGCGTCGTCGAGTGACCGAATTTGCTGTTTCCTTAATCTTTTATTCAGATTTATACATTACTTTGCTCTACAAATTTTTTCTCTTTACTAGAAGACTTTTTCAGCAAGTCCTAAATGTCAATTGGAGTACTCTGCTTAATAATGTTTTGAATAGGGGTATAAATATCTGTTTCAATATCCCCAAGCACTCGAATGGAAACAATAAGACTATACCTGGCACGCTGCTCCCATTTTCTTTGAGCTGGGTTATTCTTCCACCATCCTCCTACCGGATAAACGGCAACAGCATCTCTTTGAGCCAAGTCAGCAGCTGTACCACGCCAAATATCTGAGTGAATTGATCCTAGGCTTTGCATTTGAACACCTAAAAACCACTCATTATCTTGGATTGAAGGGCTATCTTCCTCAACCTCACGCTCCTCTCTATTTATTCGCTTTTTGAAATCATCTAACTCTTCTAAAGTCTGTTTGACTGCAAATCGCAGACCATGAGAAGCATAGGAGTGGCGACGCACCCGTCCTCGCTCTCCGGGATTTGGCTCAACAAAGTATGATAGTGTTACTTTCATCTCTACTTCTGCTTCACGGAGTTTTTCTAACTCATTTTTTGGCCAAGGGAGTTGGTGAAGGTTCATCTCTTTAGCCTTGATAGTACTACCGTCTTTATAGAAGGGTTGCAAATCATCTTCTAGAATCATCGCCAAATCATTTTGAGCACTCTGAAGTGCTTTGCCGAGATTGGGAACACCATATCCGTATCGGCGTAAAATAGCGCACTTATGTATTTGTCGCGGTTTTTTAGGTAGGTGCTTAAGCATGGCAGGTGTCCATTCCGCAGAATGAACAATTAATGCCCGAACTGTTTCCGGTAAATACCGAGGGTACTCAGCCCAAATACGTGCTGCCATGTGACTGACGAGTGCTGTTGCTGCACTCGTGTCGCCAAAAGTGTTGAACTGTCGATCAAGTGGTTTATAGTATGTTGTGAGAAGCTGTAAATCGTCAACATCCATACCTGTTAGAATGCCATCAGTAGCCAAATTACCTCCTTCCATAACTACATCGGGGCGGATTGGCCATTGAGTATTCCATAATATAGAAGTCCGACTTCGAGGAGAAAGATCTCCTGCTGGTGCAATTGGCTGCCAGCTGATGTATTTGCGATCGCTAATATTTACTTTATCTGTGTAAGCACCTACAACCAATGCATTCCAAGCCTGTGCAGGATTTTCTGCTTGACTCACATCATTAAGATCAGGATAACGTTCAGGAAGTATATCAGTACGAATGTTCCCAATGGAAATCACTATTAGCCGTTGTGGCTCTTGTAAATCTCTATCTCCAAAACACAATTGATCAATTGCAGATGACCATGATGATGGTTTACCTTGAGCAGTTTCATATTGGCTGGTTACAGCCATACAGATTATGCGTTGACGGTTTGGAGCGTTAATCTCTGCTTGATAGACTGCTTCTTGAGTAATCGCACCGTATAAATCTGGATCATTATCATCGCGATCGGGTAATATCTTGACAGATTCCAATCGGTGGGATAGCCAAATTTTGTCAGGTTTAGCCATTGCATTGAGCAGATCACCATATAGCAAGATTCCTGCCATTGATGTACCATGACCATGCCATAGCTGACTATCTGCAGTTCCCCAAAGTGGATTACAAGTTAATACATCTTTAGGTGCAAGAGCAATTTCAATTAAGCGATGTGTGCGAGTAACGCCACTATCTAGCAAACAAATTGCCAATTTGTTACTTTTGTCGCTTGGCTCAATAACTCGATCAAGAAGATCATCTACCCAGGCAACCTGCTCTTTCATGTCCATTTCAAAAAACATGGATGGAGAGTCTTTAGCTAGACGTAATTCTGCTATTACACCAGTGTTTCTAATGACGCGAGACAATGTTATTGCATTTGTAAGTGCCAAAACTACATCTCTTTCCGGAAAAGAGATGCTGTGTTCAGTTGTGCGAATTTGAAGTAGTTCAGCAAGTTGCTTGAAAGTCTCTAGTTGAGCCTGACGTAGCCAGATTTCCCACCAAACATCCTGGTCAGTTTCTGGAAAAAATTCTGGCTCATCTGTAAAAAGCTGGCGCACATCACTGAGTTGGATGTTTTCTAGACGAGCGATCAATGCTTGATTCTTGGGATTGCCTCTCGTGAACTCACGTAGAAGTAGAAGACCAGCTATACAATCAATTTCTCGAAGAAGTAAGAAAATGATTGTTACTCTATTTGAAGACAATTTCTTTTTAGTATCTTGATCACGATATGCTTCTATCTTGTCTCGAAAGAAGTCAGTAGCCTGATCCGGAATAAAAACTGTTACCGATAATAAGTCATCCCCATCTTCAGACTGTCGTACTGCCACCAGTTCAATTTTCTTCCTACTATTTTCTAGCTCGACTGCCCCGATTTCCTTCGCTTGTATCTGAAAATCAACATAAACACCGGATTCACCAATCGTCAGTTCAGGTTCGCGCAATAGCTTTTGCTGTTGTGCTTCTTCAATCATTTTCTCACAAGCTTGCTTTAAAGCTTCCGCATGTTCTTCTCGATTGCGAGGCGGTAGAGAAGATTTACTACCACCTCTTCGTGGTGGGATATATTTTTGACTAACACCCTGGTCTGGAATAGGAACGTAAAGATGGGGTAGATTATGTTGGTACGCGGGCATTTTACTAGAGGAATTCTAAGAAATTATTATTATTTGACAATAGCTTAAGCCTCAGTAAATTGAATCTTTACGTTCAGTAATAGCAGATAGAAGATTTTCTTCAGAGACAGATGTTTTCTCAGAGAGCACAGCTACTTTAGCCGCTTCATCAGCAGCTCGGACGATTTCAGCTTGGCTCAATCCTTCTGCTGTATCAAACAATTGTTGCCAATTTCCCAGATTGATTTGAAAATAAGCTAGACGTGTTTCTATTAGTTTACGGGTAACTGCTTGATTCGGCATGTCATATTGAATAACGTCATCAAATCGACGAAAAACTGCCTTGTCCAATAAATCAGGATGATTAGTCGCGGCAATAATCAGGCTTTGACTATCATCATTTTCTAGAAGTTGCAGGCAAGAATTCAACACTCGTCGGATCTCTCCTACATCGTTGGTAGCAGCTCTTTGTGAACCAATGGCATCAAATTCGTCAAAAAAATAAACGCCTCGTGTAACTGACATAGCGTCGAAAATAAGTTTAAGCTTACTTGCTGTTTCACCCATAAACCTGGTGATCAAACTAGTATAGATCACTGTTAACAGAGGAATTTGCAATTCTCCAGCAAGTGCAGCTGCAGTCATAGATTTACCTGAACCAGGCGGACCAACTAAGAGTATCTTCCGCCTAGGTTTCAGATGATACTCTTCCAGGCGACGCTGGTTTAAATGTTCTACTATAATACGTTTTAACCGTTTTTCTAGACTAGCTTGAAGAACCATGCTGCTAAGCCTCGTATCTGAGTAACGAACTGACACGAGATTGGCTAACTCTCCTTTAGCTTGAACCAAGGGTATAGGTGCAGATTTGTGCTCTAAACTGCTTCCGCGAACCTTAGCTTGATCGATCAGGCTTTGAATTTCTTGAGCAACTTTATTATGACCCTGCCGTGCTTCATGAGCAGCAACTTGGAGAGCAGTAGAGAAGAACCGTTCTTCCTCGCCCTCTAAATGGCACTTCAAGAGCGCAATGATATGACGGGCACTAGACATAAGGTGTTTGCTCTGGACAAGCGACTCAATTTCTCAACTTGATGTACACCAAATTTTATAGCTTACAACAGCACATGTGTAATTATCTAGTCTTAGATTAACTTAAAAAAGTCTTATTTAGATCAAATGTACTAAAAATGATATAAAGTTTGAAGATTATCATCTTTTTTGTATCATTTGATACATATAATTGAAGCTCAATAACTGATGGCACTCCGAATCAATCTGACAATTGGATAGCTTTTACCTGCTCTTCTGATAATCCCAATAATTGAACAACCTGTTCGATATCCATTCCTGTTGCCAACAAATTTTGAGCAGCTTGTAGTAATTGAGCCTGAGCCTCTTCCTTAGATTTTTCGGCTTGCTCCGTATCGGTTAACAGCCAGTTACCTGCCCTATCACACCAGCGCAACCAAGAACCTGGGATGCCTTCAAACACTCCTTCCCAAATTCCCAAGCCAATCTCTAAATCAGCTAGCCAAACAATTGTATTTTCTTGATTGAGGGATTGTTCCTGATATTGTCCTCCATCCAGCTTAAAATAGCGCAACTTTTGAGTATAGCGGCTATAAACAAGATAGTGAGGAATTCTCAAATATCGCTCATATACTTCTAGCTTGGCAGGAGGTTTAGTTGCAGTTTGTTCTGAGTCATTTTCTCTGGAATTAACTGCTATGACTGATTCTGCTTTTGCCACTTGAGAGTTTTTATTGTAAAAACGTCCCAAATCTTCCACTTCAGTGCCTGGAGACAAAAACTCAATTGCCACATAAGGGCTTTTGCCTTCCTGCCAAATGACATAGCTTCGCCGCAAATCTTTACCATCATACAAACGAGGTACATCGATCGCGAGAAACCAATCGGAACGTTTATACCAAAGATAATGGTTAACATCATAGTAAAGATTGAGGTCTGAGGCTGTAAAATAACTGTCACTAGGATAACCACTCAACTTCAGAGTACGACTGAGTAATTGTGGTTGAAGGTCATGAAATTGATCAGGCAAACCAGGTTCCTCTGGGTCTTCACTAGGCAAATCATACATCGTAGGCAGGGTTTCTCGTGGTGATTTTGGTGGATCGACCTGTTCGAGTATTGGTTGATGAGTGATAGAAACCATTGCCAATATAAAGCCCAACAATCATTTAGCCCTCTATTGTAGAGCAGACGCACTGCCATATCAAGTTTCTTAAAGCAGAAGATATTTAACTATAGCAATTCTCGCATCCGTGAGGTACATCTCCCATTCCCTATTCCCCATTCGCTATTCCCAAAACCAATAGCGAATGTACCTCACAAGTATCAGAAACGCTATAGATTTAGTGATTGAGCGATCGCTTTATTGATTTTTCGCTAACCTATCTATTGAACTCTTGATGTCTTCGGCTAGAACTTACTATGTCAGAGAAAATAATACAGAGCTTTACCTACTGCGAACTTGAAAAACGGCGTCCCGGTTTTGCTATTTTGCCAATTGGTTCTTTTGAGCAGCACGGTCATCACTTGCCAATGACTACAGATACCCTTATAGCAGGGATCGTTGCTAAATACATCGGCAATGAATACGATGGACTAGTACTGCCACCGATACCAATTAGCTGTTCACAAGAACATAATGGTTTTTTTGGAAGTTTGTGGATATCGGCATCAACCCTTAGTCATATAGTACGAGATATTGTTGAGGCATTGAACTTTAACGGCATCAGAGCACTCGTTATAGTGAACGGGCATGGTGGAAACTATGTTCTTGGCAATATTGTGCAGGAGTTAAACCTATCCAAACCCACGATAATGCTGCTACCTACGAAGTACCATTGGCAAGCAGCTTTTAAGGCTGCTGGGATTGAAAAGACACCATCAGAAGATATGCATGCCGGAGAATTTGAAACTTCGGTGCTGATGCATGAATTTCCAGAAACCCTACGCAAAGAGCAGATTGCAGATCATGACGCACCATTACGTCCATGGCTTCAGGTTCATGGAATGAAGGAATATACCGATACAGGTACTATTGGTTTCCCAAGCCTAGCTTCAGCCTCAAAAGGAGAGCTAGTCCTTAAAGAAGTAACCCGACTAGTAGGCTCTGATATAAAACGCTTCTTGGAAGAAATATAGGTTCGAGTTGGGGAAAAGTAAGATGGAGTCCCAGTAGGGGCGCACCGACGTGCGCCCTCAACACTTGCGCCCTTATCATTAATTTTCTCTAGTGTTTATTAAGCAAGTTACTAGGATAAGTACATTTTTTCGGAGAAAATCACCTTAATACTTCACTCCTCGATATCTTCTCCCCTTAGCTCTTAAGCTATCATATTGCATTCCCTGCAAAGATTGAGTTTGTTTTGAATATGCTGTACCTCGATATTTAGTCATGGGACTTTCTGGAGTAATAGATTGAGAAGCACCCCTGATCACTCCTTCAGAAACAATGACTTGGTTGTTACTTAACAAATTTTTTAAAGTTTCCCAGGTTTCTGCTGGGTTTTGTCTGAACCATGTTTGAACGATTAAAGTAGCTTTTGAAGGCTGAAGGTTAAAGCGCATCAACAGAATAGCAAGTACTTGTTCTTTGCTAACCATCATTGTTTCTACTGAAATGTCCATTTTTACCTCATATACAATTTTTCTATTACCAACTCCGGGTTGAATATTCTTTATACCCGCAATCCTTTTAGCAAATTGTGATTCTCCTGAATATCCTAGTTCAGTCATGAGGTTTAGTCACTTGAACTAAAACGGGATTATCACAACGGATTTGTGTAACTTGCAAAACTTTAGAATAATTAACACACCATGAAATATTGTTAATTTGAGTAAAGTATTTTACCAAAAAAGAAAATTTAAATTTGTTTTCATCTCTATAGTGTGTATTTTATTCTAAATAGTTTTGCCATCAAGCTAAGTATCTTCAAGCTTATTAACTTGCGAATAAAAAAAACAACTAATCATATAAAACTTTACAAAATACTCCTCCTAGTTATAACTTGATTAAAAATCATGTGAAGTTTAGATGAATTCTTTATTCATCAACTTGACGAAAGGTTTGGGCTTGGTTAATAGTTAAGCCAGGAACTTGCAACTCTGGATGAACTGCCACTGCAATACCATCAATCGCTACTGGAATTTGTTTGAGGCTAAAACCCCTTTGTTCTGCCTGTTGGTATTCTTTATCTTTGAGGGAACGAGAAGACTGAGAAAATGCCAACTGGTCATTTAACAACATTTTGATGTCAGTACCAGAAACAGGAGCACCTACTAATCCCATAGTGATCAGTAACGCTAACACTAGAACTGTAGTTTCGTTTTTCTGAGACATGGGCAACAATATAGCAAAAGGCGACCGGGCAGAAGGCAGAAAGCTCCAAGGGAAAAGATTGACAGAGTTTTCAGTATCTGTCGTTGTCCTAAGTGCATTGCGCTTAGCTATATTCAACTCATTTACATTCTCTCCAGCACTTGAATCCCCAACAAAGATAATCCCAATTTTAAAGTCCGAGCAGTTAAATTACACAATCCTAGCCGTGATGTGCGCTGGGGTTCCTCTGCTTTGAGTACAGGACATTGGTCATAGAACCGATTAAACTTCTGGCTTAATTCATACAAATACTGACAAAGGCGATTAGGTAGCAAATCTTGCGACCTTTCACCGAGTACCTCACTAAGCTGTAATATATGCTTACCTAAAACTAATTCTGCTTCTTCTTGCAACAGAATTTTGGCATCTGCTCCCAGTTGCTCGAAATCAATATCACCTTTACGGCTAATACTCTGAATTCGGGCATAGGCATATAGCATATAAGGTGCTGTATTACCTTGGAGGGTTAACATTTTGTCATAGCTAAAAATGTAGTTGCTAGTGCGGTTTTGACTCAAGTCAGCATATTTGACGGCACTGAGACCAACCACTTGAGCCACTTGTGCAATAAACTCTTCTGTTTCCTCGCGATTTTCTTCCTTAAGTCTAGTATCCATATCAGCGCGAGCTCGTGCGATCGCTTCATCCAATAAATCCCGCAATCTAACCGTTTCCCCAGAACGAGTTTTCAGCTTTTTACCATCTTCTCCCTGCACGAGACCAAAAGGAACGTGTACTACTTCTACTTCCTCTATCAACCAACCTGCTCTTTGGGCTACCTGAAACACCTGAGCAAAGTGATTGGCTTGACCTCCATCTGTCACATAGATGATCCGGTTGGCTTCATCTTGCTGAATCCGATATCGTAATGCAGCCAAATCAGTTGTGGCATAGTTGAAGCCTCCATCAGACTTTTGCACAATCAATGGCAGAGGCTTACCTTGTTTATTAGTAAATCCTTCCAGGAAAACACAATTAGCACCACTGTCTTCCTCTAACAAGTCCAACTTTTCCAGATCTTGAACCACTGCTGGTAGCAAGGGGTTATAAAAAGATTCCCCTCGTTCTGTCAGCTGAATATCAAGCAGATTATAGATTACCTGAAACTCCCGTCGAGATTGCTCACACAACAACTGCCAAGCACGACGGCTATCTTCTGCACCAGCCTGCAATTTCACTACTTCCTGTCTAGATGCTTCGCGAAATGCTTCATCATCATCAAAACGTTGTTTAGCCTGCCGATAAAATGTCACTAAATCTCCCAACTCCAGGGCATCAGCAGTTGTTAGAGCAGCTGGGTAAGCCTCTCGCAAGTAGGTAATTAACATCCCAAACTGAGTGCCCCAATCCCCCACATGATTCAGCCGCAAGACATCATGACCCTGAAATTCTAAGATGCGAGCAATAGAGTCTCCAATAATAGTGGAGCGCAGGTGACCCACATGCATCTCTTTAGCAATATTGGGGCTAGAAAAATCGACAACCACTCGTTGTGGCTGCTTTGCCCGTTCCAACCCTAATCTTGAGTCTCTCTGAATATTATTCAGCTGTTGTGCCAAGTATGCTGGCTCTAGGGTGAGATTGATGAAACCTGGACCAGCAATTGTCGGCGTTTGACAAATATCAGCTATATCTAAACACTTGACTATTTGTTCCGCAATTAACCGTGGCTTTTGTCCCAACTGCTTAGCTAGAGGTAAAGAGACGTTTGACTGATAGTCACCGAACTTGGGATTACTGGCTGGTACCACCATCGGGTCTGTTTCCGCCAAATCAGAGCCGAAGGCAGTAACCAATGCTTGAGTAAAGCGATGTTTCAGTTGTTCAAGGTTGGAATTCATTAGTTAATACTCCCTTAACGTTACTTGGGATACGCCCTACCCTCAGTAAATTACAAAGTGGTGTGGAGTATATAGAGTTGGATAACAAGAACATCAGCTTACCAGTCTACCTAACACTGGGTGAGGGAAAAAGGTGTGGGGATTGTGGAAGGTGTGGGTAGATGTAGATACAAGGGAGAGCTTATGATTTTTTGCACAATCAACCCATAAATCTTATCGCCTTAAACCCTTGCAGGAAAAGAAACCGAAGCGAATTAGATGCCATGAAAATCACCCAGCCAAAAAAAAAGTTTCAAAAAAGGGTTGACAAGACTGGGAAGTGTTAGTTATGTTAGTAAAGGCTTGAGGGAGGCAAACAACGCCGCACCGAAGCCCAGAACCTAGACAAATTAATAGTTTGAGACTTATTGCACAAAA
>JAAHHL010000590.1 GCA_010672185.1 Caldora sp. SIO3E6
TGGCACTTCCCATCACCATCAAAAATACATGCCATTGGTTAAACGACTCTCGTAACTCTTCTTTCGCTAGTCGTACACTGTGATTAACCCCAAGTATAGATGCCGCTGCTGCGGAAGCTGCTGCTATCGACTTGATGACATTCACTTCTTCGTCAGCTGGAGCCCCAGTTAAAGCGACAGCCACAGCTACAATCAAAATAACTGCCGTTGCTGCTATTTTAGCGATATATTCATCCACCAACTCCTCTACTGCTTCAGTCCCATTCGCAGCACACATCCCAGCCCAAGCCCCAGCTAGAGTTACAACTACTGCTCCTAATCCAGCTAGTATCCCAGCTAAGGTAGCCGCAAACCCAGTCCAAGCCATCGCCATGACTACAGCTACACCTAAAACTGCTGCTATTGATTTTATGCCATGCCAAGCTTTAGCTATAACCACAGCAACAATTCCCACTCCACTCCAAGCGACAACCACACCTAAGGCAATAGAGCCAGCCCAAAATTTAGCTAAAATCACAGCAACAGAACCTGCTGCGGCAGCGGCTAAAGTGACAGCAGCTAATTCACCACTGATCCCAGAACCTAAAACTCCTGCAATTACTACCCAAGATGGAGCTGAAGATAGGCTAAAGAGCAAACTCGTTAAGGTATAGATAATCAAAACTCCTGCTAGCCACCACCCAGGAATTATTCTAGCTTGCGGTTGGCTCGAAACCGCCATAGTGCGATTTACATCCTCCAGCAACCTCAACCATGCTTCCATCGACTGAGGGCGTTGTTTTGCCTCTAATTTCATCCCTTTGAGAATGGCTCGATTCAATTGATCGCTCAGATTCTGATTATGCTGCTGGGGTGGTATTAAAGGAGTGTTATGCAGTTTTTGCTCTAAAGAAGAGGTTGGCACTTGACCAGTTGCAGCATAGTACAAAGAAGCCGCCAGAGTATAGATATCGACAGTTGGTTTACGAGAGTTATGCTTGCCAGATATTTGCTCATAAGGGGCAAATGCTTTATTTGCAAAGATTTTGGAGCTTTTTTTGGAGGAAGTAGTTTCTCCAGCAATCCCAAAGTCAATGAGAACTGCTCTGCCATTGCTTTGTAGTAGGATATTGCTTGGGTGGGCGTCTCGATGCACTAATCCGGCTTGATGCACTACTGTTAAAGCACTCCCGATTTGGAGTATATACTCCACTGCCTCGCTTTCTGGTAATGCCTTGCGACGTTGGACTAAATCGAACAAGCTTTCCCCTTCAATAAAATCCATGACTAGGCAAGGTAGTCCATTTTCCCGAAAGAGCTCACTAACGCGCACAATGGAGGGATGAGGGCTAGCAGACAACTTAGCAACCCTTTGCCCTTCGTTAATGAATCGCTGCACATACTTGGGATATTCTCGGTCGTTCTGTAAACTCTCATTGAGTGTCTTAATCACCACTTGTTGATGCAGGGGCACGTACAGGGCTTTGTAGGTAATCCCAAAGCCCCCTTCTCCCAATTTATGTTCGATGATATACTTACCACCCTGCAACGGCTCTCCTGCTAACCAAACCATCGCTCATAATTACGATACATTTGCGTTAATTGTGGCATACAGATACCCCTTGACCTAAAGGATACCACTGGCTAATAAGGGGTGTGACCCCTCATATCATGATTTTTCGTTATCCTACTAGATGTACCCTAAAGGTATGAGGATTCTTGCTTCAATACGCTTGACCTACTTCATCTTCAATAGTCAGATATTGTATTATATCTACATAAAGTTACCTGACGACAATGGGAGTCTCCAGCAGGTTGCAAGATGAAAGAACAGACATTTAAACTTGACGAGTTTACTATCAGTTTTCTTGAACGCTGTCAAGAATATGGATTTCAAGATGCCAGCGAAGTAGTTAGGACAGCCTTAGCAAAATTGCAGTTAGCATTGAATGTGGATAATTTGCAAGAATCTGCTAATCTTTATGCTGAAATTTACGAGAACAATCAAGAGCTGCAAGAGTTAACCGAGGCAGGCTTAGAAGAATGGCCGAGAGAATAAAGTTTAAACGGGGAGCCATTATTGATACTAATCTAGAACCGACTAAAGGTTCAGAAACAGGAAAGGTTAGACCCTGTATTGTGGTGACAAACAATACTTATAATGCTCGTGTTCCTGTGATTCAAGTTGTCCCAATTACTGCTTGGAGTCTTAAAAAAGCTAAGATTAAAACTAATGTGGAAATTGAACCATCTCAGGCTAACGGATTAACAAAAAAGTCTATTGCGGATTGTTTGCAGACACGCCCAATAGATTATCTTTCTCGCTTTGTTGGCATCCGAGGTGAACTAGAGCCAGAATTTATGCTGGAGATTGACGAAGCTCTGAGGATAGTGTTTGCTTTGTGAGGGAGGATTCCTTGTCAAGGCTATTTTTGAAAATGATTGTACCCACAACGTGGTGCGTTACGCTACTGAAAAGTGGTATCAGTTATGGTCATTGGTTGTTAGTACAAAGGACAATTGACAAAGGAAAATAAAGTGTTATGGCTATTTTGGATTCCAAAGGAAGATTGTTCGGTAAGGTAAGCATTCTCGACTTAGGTGCTGCCTTAGTAATTTTAGCGGTGTTTGTCGGTGTCACCTTCGGCACTACTGGTACGGTAGCTCAACTCAACGACACCAAACCAGTAGACATCGAAATACTCGTTCGGGGTTTGAGTGTGGGCAATCCAGAAGCTTTGCTAGCTGAGTTTGAGGAGCAGAAGAAGACCAATGTAGTGATTCGCAATCAACCCTATGGTCAAGTTGAAATCAAATCTGTCCAAAGAATACCCCGCACCTTGGCTATCCCTCAGCCAGATGGCTCCGTTAAAGAGTTGGCTGATCCCAGGACTAACTTTTTTAGTGTTAATTTACGGATGATTTTATCAGGTCAGGGACAAATCACGGAAGGTGGTGCAGTTTTGGGCAATATCCCAGTGAAAATTGGCACACCAGTAGAGTTAGAGGGAGTAGGCTACAACTTCAACGCTAGCGTCATTAATGTTACAGTTAATTGATGCTGGGGTAAATGGCTCAACTAGAAGTTGACCGATAATCGGAGTGAAGATGCCAGCGCTAACCTTTCAGGTATAGCATTGGGATTCATAGACATCTCCTTATTAGATTAATTTATCATTATGGAATGACTTAGATTAACCTGAGGAGATGTCTAAGTTTGCAATTAGGAATTTCCCTCGTGAATAATAATACACCATCTATTCCGCCCTACAACTATCAACCAACAACCTATGTTGGTCTTTCCGCGCAACAAGTAATTGATTTAAGAAAACAATATATAAATCCAGTTGTTGCAACTTACTATCAGCAACCAATTATGGTTGTTGAGGGTTCAATGCAATATGTTTTTGATGAAACTGGAAAGCGTTATTTAGATGCTTTTGCCGGAATAGCAACAGTTAATGTTGGTCATTGTCATCCTCATGTTGTTCAAGCAGTACAAGAACAGTCAGCAAAATTGCAACATCTGACGACACTTTATCTACACCCGACTATTGCTGAATATACTCAAATGCTAGCGGATAAAATGCCAGATGATTTATCAATGGTTTATTTGGTTAACTCTGGCTCAGAAGCTAATGATTTAGCCGTGTTGATGGCAAGGGTTTATACTGAAAATTTTGATTTAGTTGCCCTCCGCAATGCATATCACGGTATGAGTGGTAGTTCCATGGGGTTAACAGCTCAAAGTACTTGGAAATATCATACACCTCATCATTTTGGCATTCATCATGCGCTCAATGCGGATGTTTACAGAGGTCCTTGGCATAACCAAGACAGTAATGCGGCTCATAAATATGCTGATGAGGTTAAGAATCTAATTCAATATGCAACAAGTGGAAAAATTGCTGGTTTTATTGCAGAATCTATTCAAGGAGTAGGAGGAGTAATCGTTTATCCAGATGGTTACTTAAAAAAAGTATCTGATTATGTCCATGAGGCAGATGGATTGTTGATTATAGACGAAGTACAAACTGGATTTTGTAGAAATGGTAAAGCTTTTTGTGGTTTTGAATCCCAGGATATCAAGCCTGATATCGTAACCTTAGCTAAGGGTATTGGTAATGGAGTGCCCCTTGCTGCTGTGGTAACAACACCTAAAATTGCCCAAGCATTTACTCAAAAGATGCATTTTAATACCTTTGCTGGCAACCCGGTTTCTTGCGCAGCAGGTAAAGCAGTCTTGGAAACAATTGAAAGAGAAAACTTACAACAAAATTGCTCTATAGTTGGAGATTACTTACTAAAATCCCTGAAGCATTTACAAAACAAGTATGAAGCTATTGGCGATGTTCGTGGTTCTGGATTGATGATTGGTATTGATTTCGTAAAAAATCGTCAAACCAAAGAGCCAAACCCTGAGCTTGCTGCCAAAATTCATGAACTATCCAAAGATTTAGGACTACTTCTTGGTAAAGGTGGCTTACATCGTAATGTACTACGGATTAAACCACCACTTTGTATCACCAAAGCAGATGCAGATTTTATTGTTCAAGTTTTGGATTTCGCTTTTAATTTTATCAATGATTAATTATCAATGATTAATTATCAATTATCAACTCAGCCAGCTTTTCCGCTGCACCGGGTTTTCCCCGAACCTTACGTAAGCGATCGCGAATTTCTGCCAACTTTTCAGGATGCTCAAGCCAGTCAAGAGCAAGTTCTGCTACTTTTTGAGGCTGGAGATTACCTACCAATTCTGGCACAATTTCCTCTTTTGCCCAAATATTCGGCCAAGCAAACAGATGCTTGTATCGTAGAACTAGCTGTAGCATCACCCAGTTAATCAGCTTGGCAAAACTAGTACCAACTCCTGGTAAATTGGCTAACAGACCAGGTAAGCCATCCCAAGCACGCATTGCATCTATTTGATTAGCAGGCAGTAAGACAATCATCGGCACTGCCAAAGAACCCAATTCAGCAGTATTGGCTCCTACCGTAGTTAGGCACAGACTACATTGAGATAGCAACTCATGAGCAGGAAACTCTTGCCACAAGTCTACCCGTAAGCCGGTGGGTGTCTTCAGGTATGAGGAGATGGGGAGATGGGGAGATGGGGAGATGGGGGGATGGGGAGACAAGGGAGATAAGGGAGACAAGGGAGACAAGGGAGACAAGGGAGACAAGGGAGACAAGGGAGACAAGGGAGACAAGGG
>JAAHHL010000591.1 GCA_010672185.1 Caldora sp. SIO3E6
TTTTGATCGTCGGCACGATGATCTTTTTGGGTGCGGTAGAGCACGCTCTGCTGGTTATCCCCCTACCCGTTGCGCTGTGGGGTTGGGGCGTGCGCTCATTGGATAGCGAGGCCGCAGACAAGGGCTAGAAATTGTTGTTTCCTTTTCCTTTAAACTATCAGATATATATTTGTACACGATCCTCTCAAAATCAAATTTACTCTGGACTGATTTTGGATAAACTGAATCTATCTTGTATCGTATACTATTATATATATTACTATCAACCTTATCAAAATATTCCACTATAATATCATCATCAAATTCGATTCTACTTATTTGAGCCACCATATCATCTTGATAGTTTTCTTCAAAAGAATATTGAGCATAGCCAACAATTTTGAATGGATTATTTTCTGTTAATTCTCCGATATCTTCATACAGGTACTTGAATATAATCGACTCTTCCCTAGATACATTACTATTTCTAATTTCATTAAAACCACCCAAATTCACGCAACTACCATTCAAGACAAGCTGACCACCATTCTCATTGTGTTCGATAGATTGTCTCATTAAGAGCAAGGATTGAAGCATCGTTGATTTGCCACGTCCATTAATCCCTGTTAGTAAAGTTAGTTGTCCTAAAGGAAATACTGTTTCTTCTTTAAAGCATTTAAAGTTTTTTACAATTATCGCTTTGAGCATATTTTATACATCTCCTAAAATTTCTTCAGCTAGCTTAAATCTAGTATTAACCTTAGCTTTACTGCTAGTGCCATATTTTATAGAATTGAGATAATCTTGATTTTCTAATAATTTAGCTAAATTATCTTTTATAGACTCTTTATGCTTTTTTAAAAAATCGTCACTGCTTACAGAAAAGAAATAAGATACAGATTCAAAAATAGCAATATTTATTCTTCCTCTAGTTTGACCTGTAGGTAAACGAAAATTCTTCCTCTCAAAGAAATCAAAGGTTAACTTCATAACTCGCTCAAAATCTTTTTTTAAATTTTCGATTTCTGCATCTGGCATCAAATTTATTTTCCTCATTGTCTTTTCGACAAGATCACTCAAATCACCTTGATAATCTGTTTCATAATCAAAAATCTTAAAAGCTAAATACCGCAAAATAACTTCTCTATCTTTCATCCTTTTAGGTGAAATGCCATTGTCAATTGCTCTTCTAAAGTACTCTTGTTCTGACAACTCTTTAAGAAGCTTGGTTGATTGTCCTGAGAAGATACAATTTCTAACTTCTTGACGTTCAAGATTTGTCCCTCCCGTATTAATCCGATTAAAAATATCGTAAACAACTTTAACTGGTACAGAAGGTTTTATCACATATATATTGAGCTTCTTATCTTCAATTCTTGTTTGATAGTCTCCTGGTAAATTTTGCAATTGAGAAAAATTATAGCTATTTAACTTAGGCAAAGCTTCTAAACCACTTAGTTCAAATTCATCATTAACAAATTGGTGTAACGTTGTGGTACGCTGCAAGCCATCCACTATTATATATTTACCTTCTACTGTTTGATTGACATACCAAGGAGGAAGGGGAAAGTTGAGAATTACAGACTCAATAAATTTACTTTTTTGCTCTGGCTTCCAAACTAAATTGCGCTGAAAATCAGGATCGATAATCAGCTTACCCCTATCATATTTTCTCATTAACTCAAAAACTGTTTGAGGATCTTCTCTAATGTCGATATCTGATTGAGTCGGGTCATAAGGATACAATCCACAACTATCACCACCATCCTCTTCCGCAGTATCCTCATCAGTTACAATTACATTGCTATATAGTACTGTACTATTCATTTGTTCAATTACTCCTTTCTCGCGGGTGTTATTGACAATTGCGACTATAGTCATAGTAAGCCGACTAAGCTCTGGGTTCAACAGCATTCACAACTGTTGCTGCATCTCTTCTCTGTGTTTTCTGAGCCTCTGTGGTTCATTATTTTGGGTCTTCCGTAGTTGGTGTGCTAAATTGTTAGTTTGAGTTGGCAAAGTATTAACAGCAATAGCTTTAGCCATTTATTACCGAATTTCAAAGAGTTTTGAGTGACTTAAGAGCTACAGTCCTTGTGTTGCAAGTTTTATGAGCTATTAAATTTGACAGTTTAGCACAACGTACGGAAGACCCAAATTTTTTTAGTGTATCAATATCAGCAATGAACATAGCCTCCATTGCTTGAACCATTAGATGGCAATGAGTATCATCAACGTTAGATGAATCCCAATTATCCCTAGATTTTAAATGTTCCCAAGGCAGTTTGTTGACTGCTGCTTCTGAATCAACAAGTAGCATATTGAAAGCATCAGGGTAATCTTCTAAAGCATTTTTGAAAGACCTGAAAGCATTATTGCGGGAACCACAAACAATGATATCCCATTTGATTCTTTTATTCCGCGCTATATACACAAGGTTTTTCAAGAAACCGCTAAATCCTTGCCGAATTTTCCTTTTGGTATCCCTATCATCTCCACCCCCTTCTATATAAATACGAATTTCTTTTACCATCGTGTACCACCAATCTCACCCATGCTCCATAGTTCACCTAAAGAATAATTTTCCAGCCACTTTTTGAGTCGTTCAGGCTCAAGACTACGTAGATGAGTTCCTGCATAATCTCGCTCACATACTAAAACTGATTCAGGGGGAAGTGAGGAAACTAAAGCCTCAGAGTGAGTGGTAACAATTAACTGTGTTCGTCCAGAGGCTTCGACTAGCAAGTCAGCAATAGTAGACATCATATCAGGATGTAAGCCAATCTCTGGTTCTTCAATACATACAAGTGGAGGTGGGGTTGGATCAAGGAGTAAAGCCAGCAAGAATAGATAGTGAAGCGTACCGTCTGATAAACGGGTTGCTGGAATTGGCTGAATTAAACCTTCCTCACGAATAAATATCTGGACTGTACCGCCGTAAATCTTTACACTAAGCTCTTCTGCTTCATCAAAAAACTTCTTGAGTTTTTCGATTATCTCTCTACTTCCTAACTGGTGTTCTAAATTATTTAAAACCAGTCCAAGGTTACTGCCATCTTCTAGCAAAGGATGTTCAGGCAAGTCAGTTTTTTGGGGCATCCTTGGTTCAGAATTACGCCCCATATGCCAATCTCGATAGAGGCTAATTTTAGAAAATTCTTTACCTAGGTATGTAAGTTCTGGATACTGGTATGGATCTTTTCTCTGAGACAAAACAGACTGATCTGGTATGAGTTCCTCTCGACGAAGACGGCGTTCACTCCTGTCAATGGTTGTACCAGCTTTACTGTCTGCTTTAGTTTTTACATTTAAAACAGGACGCCCCTGTTGGTAACGATAGAAAAAATAGGGTTGGCTTTCACCGTCATTAGGACGTTCATTTTCTACTGCTTCGTCTATCAGTTCCAGTCTCTGACTGTTAGAAGTAAATCCCACCCGATAACGTAGTGGCATGACTCCTTCTGGATAATCTACAATAGCCTCAATCTCAGCTATAGGAAGCTCCTTTGTACCTTTCCAAAGCCACTCACTGATTCCTCCCCCTTTGCGAATTGGAGCAGTTAAATCTGTAGGTGTTGCTTTCAAGAGTCCCATCGCTTCGATGAAGTTCGACTTGCCAGATGCATTGGGGCCAATCAGCACATTTAAGGATTGCAGTTCGATTTCTTCACCTTCGCCTCCGTAGGACAGGAAGTTTTGTAGTCGCAGAGTGCGGATAAACCTTTTGCCTTCCATTTGTACTACCTGTTAAAAGTGCAGGTTTATGTGTGTGTCTCCATAGATTATAGAAGCCTACAAGAGATTTTAATGGGGTGGAGAAAAGCTTGTTTAGACTAAGACAAGAAAGCGATCGCACTTCAAGGCATACTTAGAACTTATGTACTATACAAGTAAATGGACACAACTGGACTCGAACCAGTGACCCCTAGGATGTCAAAGTAACCCGCATCATGTGTAGAGCTCAGAGGACTTTGGTTCAGCAGCCGCAGTCGATGTTTCTACTAAATTAACTTAGTATAGGTTTAAAGGACAAGTAAAGCTTATGCTATCTATTCAACAGAGCTACTCATACGCAAAAGCTAGAGAATGTCTGCCTAGTCTTTTAGACCAGGTAACGGACAACAATGAAGTTGTGGTCATCACCAGAACCAATAAACCTGATGTAGCAATAATTGCCAAGGATGAACTCTCTAGCTTATTGGAGACAGTCTATTTATTGAAATCCCCAGCCAATGCCCAGCGTTTGCTCACAGCATTATCTGAGTCCAAGCAAGAAGATACGCAACCAGCTTTAACTCAGACAGTCGATGGGCTTTTAGAGGAGTTAGGCATTGAGCAAAAAGAAAAAGCGCAATAGCTCAGAAGAAGATTTCCAGAACGTAACTGCTTATATTCCCATCTTCAAGCAGCAATTCAGAGAAGATTTAGGTTGGTGGTATAGAACTGAGGTAAAAAAAGCTTTCAAAGTTATTGACCTAGTAGAAGCTATTCTAGAAAACCCCTTCATGGGCATAGGCAAGCCGGAACCTTTGAAATATTTAGATTCCAATACCTGGTCAAGAAGGATTGATCTAGAGCATAGATTAGTTTACAGGGTCACACAGCAGCGAATTTATTTTTTACAGGCTCGTTATCACTACGATTGATAAAACTGGGGAGTTGAGCAATAAACTATGGCATACAGTGATTTTAAAACCTTGTTGAAAGTCACAACTGCATTTGAGTTAACAGTAGTTTGGGGTTGCAGTAGCTATTGGTGTTAACTTAAGGTAAAATTCATGCCCCGCAAGGAACTTAAGTTCCTTGCTAATAGCTAAAGTCATCTAAAGATGACTCAATCGGCAAAAAACATATTTAGTCCACTTTAAGTGGACTTGAGCTATTAGCCCAGAACTTAAGTTCTGGGTGGATTCAGCACAGAATCACTAGTGCAGCAGGCATGAAAATAAGCCGCTAGTTAAAAAAGATGAAAAAGCTTACTGGGAGCATCTCAAAGTTGCAAATTCATCACTGTTCAGCTTTCAGCGTTCAGCATTCAGCATTCAGCTTTTTTGGCTGACAGCTATCAGCTATCAGCTGTCAGCTAATTAGGGAGATGTCTGCACTATATGTACAAAAATGAGATGCTCCCAGCTTACTACACATACCCAAGCTTTCTTCCCTCCTGCCTCCTGCCTTCTGCCTTCTGCCTTCTTGCACTAGTTAACAACTC
>JAAHHL010000592.1 GCA_010672185.1 Caldora sp. SIO3E6
TGGGTGAAGAGGAATAAAGCGACAATCAGTGAGCGACGGTTGTTCAACAATTCAAACCTCAACAAGATTACAAGGCAACAGGCAGCAGCCAGTGTAAAAGGACAAGTCAAGAATGTCGTGCCAACATCTTGCTCGCTATCATCTTATAGCAAAAGGCAGAGGGCAGAGGGCAGAAGGCAGAAGGGAAGAGATTGACAGGTAAAGGTTTGCTGCATTTTGCGTTGTCCTAATCTTCCTGGCGGTTGCTATACTTACTATTGCTGTTGAGCGATCGCTTAATCGCTTATTTGAGGAATCAACAAGTGATTGAGTATACAAAGACAGGCAAGATGCCTGTTCCACAATAGCTTTAAGAATGTCCTAACCTAAACTCAATTCCCAATTCCCAATTCCCAATTCCCAATTCCCAATTCCCAATTCCCAATTCCCAATTCCCAATTCCCCATTCCCAATTCCCAATTATCAATTATCAATTCCCAATTATCAATTATCCATTATCAATTATCCATTATCCATTATCAATTATCCATTATCAATTATCCATTATCAATTATCCATTATCAATTATCCATTATCCATTATCCATTATCCATTATCAATTTATGCCCATATTTTTGACGCTTCTTACAAGACTTGAGATGCAATATCGCCGCTTGATCTTGAGGATTATTGCGTAAAACTTCCTTAAACAGCTTCTTCGCCGCTGCAAATTCTTGATGATGATACAGAAACACCGCCTCTTCAAACCTAGTCTTAGTATTCATCTTAAGTTCTTGGAGCTTTTCCGGGTCGCCATTGCAAATTTCAAAGATAGCAACGGCGATCTTTTTCCCCTTAACCTTGACCTTATCTAAAAATCTGTAGCTGTACTGTGGTAAATTATTCAACTCCGAGAGAGTGGCTTCACTAATAATAATCCTGGCTCCATAAAGCTTAGTTAACCCTTCCAAACGAGAAGCTAAATTTACCGCATCGGAGATAACCGTACTTTCCATACGCTCTTGTTCCCCAATCGTACCTAGCATTAAACTACCAGTATGCAAGCCAATACCAATAGCAATGGGTACGTAACCGCTACTTTGCCGATATTGATTGTAGAGAGCCACTTGTTCTTGCATGGTAATTGCCCCTTGCACCGCATCGTCTGCTGATTTCGGAAACAGTGCCATAATCGCATCCCCAATATATTTATCAATAAAGCCATTGTGAGCACGGATGACGGGACTTACTTGAGAGAGGTAACTGTTGATAAAATTAAAGTTTTCTTGAGGAGACATGCCTTCCGAGAGGCTGGTAAAAGAGCGGATATCGGAAAAGAGAATAGTCATCTCTTGTTGTACATGATCCCCTAACTTGACATCAATAATACTTTCGAGTCCTAGGAAGTGGAGAAAATCGTGGGGAACAAAACGACCATAGGCTGCATTAATTTTAGCAAGGCGCATATGAGTTTTGATGCGGGCTAACAATTCATTCTTATTGAAGGGTTTAGATAAATAGTCATTGGCTCCGGAATTAAATCCCTCCACTAAGTCAGAGACTTGATTTTTCGCTGTTAACATCACAATAGGGAGTTCACTAGGTAGAAACTGTTCCCGGAGTTTTGCCGAAACTTCATAGCCAGTCATGCGGGGCATCATCACATCCAGTAAAATTAAGTCTGGTTGGAACCCCTGCTCAATAATTTCCAAGGCTTCTACCCCATCGGTAGCTTGAGTAATTGCATAGTTTTCTAGAGCCAGATTATTACTCAAAACCTGGAGATTGATTGGTTCATCATCAACAATGAGGATTTTGAAATTGCCGTTATCGGAAGTTAAGTTTGGGGTTGGGATAATTGAGCATATCGGCGATGATTCGGAAGATATCTTAATATCATCTCCACCTAAACAGTTATCATAACCTTCTTCCTTCCCTCCTGCCTTCTGCCTCCTGCCTCCTGCCTCCTGCCTTCTGACTCCTGCCTCCTGCCTCCTGCCTTCTGCCTCCTTAGATACTGGTAAGGTAAATTTAAACTGGGAACCTTGACCAACAGTTGATGTCACTTGAATTGTACCACCATGCAACTCTACCAGCTGTTTTGTAACCGCTAAACCCAAACCTGTACCACCGTATTTTCTGGCAGTTGAACCGTCTCCTTGTTCAAAAGATTCAAAAACCCGGTCTAATTTATCTGCCGGGATACCAATGCCAGTATCAGCAACAGTAATTTCTACCATGGTTGACTGGGTAACTGTTGCTTGCTGCTTCTCCGTAACTAATTTAGCTGAAACTTCGATTATCCCAGCTTCAGTAAACTTAATTGCATTGCCGATTAAATTATAGAAGATTTGCTGCAAGCGATTTTCATCCGCAGCCACTAGGGGAGTATCTATACTAATAGAGTTGAGCAACTGCAAAGGTTTATTGCCAATTAAGGATTGGGAAAGAGTAAGCACTACATCAACAATTTCTCGCACTCCCACTGGCTGGATTTGCAACTGTAGATTTTGATGCCTGAGTTTAGAAAAATCGAGGATATCGTTGACTAGGGTAGCTAGTCTTTTACCACTAGCAGTAATCATACTTAGATTAAATTTAGTCTTTTCCGGTAATTGTCCAGTGACACCGTCAATTAAAGATTCAGCAATACCAATAATCCCATTGAGGGGAGTGCGAAGTTCGTGGGAAGTATTGGCTAAAAATTCGTCCTTGAGTTGCGATAAACGCCGTAATTCTGTATTCTTGCCTTCGAGGTTAGTAAACGACTCTTGCAACTGCATCGCCATCCGGTTAAAAGCACCGGCTAAAACACCGAGTTCATCCGCACGTTCGAGATTAACATAGGAGTTAAATTGTCCTTGGGAAAGAGCCGTTGCTGCTTCCTTAAGTCGCAGAATCGGTTGAACAATCCAACGAGCAGTGAGAATTCCTACCCCGATTGCTATTAACAGTGCCAGTAAACACAGCCAAATAGTAGTGCGGGTATTAGCATTAATTTGTCCCATAAAATCTACTTCCGGGACAACTACAACAATCAACCAATCTAAACCAAACTGGTCTTGAAAAGGCTGCACCTGTACAAATTGTCGTTTACCTGCGATTTTAAACTCTAGTTGCTCTAAACCTTGAATTGGTTGATCTAGCTGAAACTGAGTAGTTAAATATTGAGTTGTGGCTTTTGTTAAAGGATTGCTACTGTCAATGGCGGGCACCCGCTCAGCTCCATATTCCTTTTGGCTAGTGCGAAAGGGTCTTTCTCCCGTAGAGGTAGCCACAAGCATTCCTGAACGCTCAATAATAAATACTTGTCCAGTTTGACCAATTTGGAGATTGCGCAAAAAGTCACTAATTTGTGATAAATTAATATTAGTTAGGAGTACTCCCTGTAATTTTTGCTGTTGATTGTAGAAAGGCATCGAGGCTCCAAGATAGGCAGTAATGCCAGCGGTATTAGGATAGATCTCGCTCCAGATTGGTTTACCGGCAGCAACTGCCGCTTTGTACCAAGGACGGGTGCGGGGGTCAAATTTAATACTGCGTAAGATTTCCTGACGTTCCCCTAATTCATTGGTGGCGTAGGTATGGAAAATATGGTTGCTCGCCTGAGTCGAAACTCTCAGAGTGAGGGTATCATGATCAAATCTTTCTGCTCCTAGGTTATCTTTGTTCTCCAACCCTAATCCAGCAAAAGTTAAAACCTTAAATATCTGGATTTGTTGCCAAAAATGGCGCTCTAGTTGAGGTATATCCTGTAAATTCAATTGCCCTAAGTTCAGTGCCGCAGCGTTAATTTGATTTACTTGATGAGGCACTGTAAGATAAGCTTGCAGGTTCTGCTCAACCCGAGCATTCACTTCGTGCAGTAGTTGAGTGGCAACCTCATTAACAGCCCTTTGTCCGTTCCTAAAGGAAAGATACCCCACAACCCCCACTGCTCCAACAATTTGTAGAACAAAGGGTACAACAAGGATAATGTGCAGGGGTACTTTACCAGAAACCTGATAAATTGAGCGGGATAGAGACTTGAGTAACATAGAGGGGTTTGCCTGAGCCTGGAGTAGCCATGACTCGGCAAAACGGTATAAGACTTAGACTATAGATATAACCTGAGATAGATGGACAAACAAGGGGCTGCCATCTACTTGTCCTAATCGCCTTGGCGATTGCTATACAATTTCCTTGGACTAAGTCTTGTCAAAAAAGAATTGAAACCATTCTCTCGCTTAATTATGACCAATCCTTTCCACACTCACAGGTTACTGAGAAATGGTTTAACCATGACTCTCTACACCGCTTGCAAGGTTAGCCGTACTTGGGAGATGACCATTTGTGCCCCAGAACCATTCTACCAAGAGAGAATCTTTACCGGTGCTGGTGGAGTGCCGATTTTTGGTATTGTTGCTATCCCAAAGAACCCCAAAGGCACGATTGTGGGAACCTATGGAATTACAGGTAGTCTCGAGCAGCAATGGTTTCTCAGACTTTTAGGGCGCAAAGCATTTGCTCAAGGCTATGCAGTAGTGCTCTTTGACTGGCGTGCTCATGGAAAAACTGCTGAGTTATCTCCCACGTTGACTTCTGATGGCTTGTATGAGGGAGAGGATTTTGTCCGTATTGCTGCCGAGGCTAAAACCATTGGTTGTCCAGCTCCTTTTTGGTTCACTGGTTTCTCCCTAGGAGGACAACTCGCTTTATGGGCTGTGAAAGCTGGACAAACAATTGCTAGTTGGGGGCAGAATTTAGGGTTAGAAGAGTCAGAAATTGGCGGCGGTGCGGTAATTTGTCCTAATCTAGATTCCAATCGTTCCCTTTCCTATCTTATTAAACAACCACTAGGTAGATATTTAGAAAAAGCGATCGCACGGACACTCAAGAAGCTAGCTTGGCAGATTTATCAAGCTCACCCGGAGGCAATAGACCCTGCTGCTATTAACAGAGCTAATAGTATTTGGGGCTTTGATCACGAACTGGTAATTGAGCAGCTGGGCTTCTCATCGGTGGAAGAGTATTACGAGGCTAGTAGTGCTCTTGACCTGTTACCTCAACTTAAAAAACCAACTCTTATTCTTTACGCTGCTGATGACCCCATGTTTGACCCAGCTATTATACCAGACTTGCAAGCTACCTGTGCGGAGAATTCTGCTCTTGATTTACTACTAACTGCTCATGGTGGTCATGTAGGCTATATCAGCAGCAAAGTTTGCCAAC
>JAAHHL010000593.1 GCA_010672185.1 Caldora sp. SIO3E6
CCCAACCAGGCATCTCCCAAGACTTTAGCTGCCATGGAACCAATAACAATACTGCCAACGATGTTGAAAATATTGTTGAGGATCACAACGGTAGCAATTGGTCGATTCATTTTTTGACGAATTGCCATAGCCGAAGTAGCAGTATATCAGGGTTACTGCCGCCCTACAATGGTGGAAGGCAGGAAAATTCGGATTCTGGAAGGGCGTCATCCAGTGGTGGAACAGTCTCTCCCAGCTGGCTTCTTTGTACCCAATTCGGCTCACTTAGGCAGTAGTAATACCCTGGAACAACAAGCAACTGATGATAAACCTGACTTAATTATTCTCACCGGACCTAATGCCAGTGGCAAGAGTTGCTATCTGCGACAGGTAGGATTAATCCAACTGATGGCACAAACAGGGAGTTTTGTCCCTGCGAAGGAGGCAACTTTAGGAAAATGCGATCGCATTTTCACCAGGGTAGGAGCGGTAGATGACCTGGCAACGGGTCAATCAACATTTATGGTGGAGATGAATGAAACTGCGAATATCCTTAACCATGCTACTCCCCAATCCCTAGTTCTCCTCGATGAAATTGGTCGTGGTACTGCTACTTTTGATGGTCTTTCTATTGCTTGGGCAGTTGCGGAATATCTCGCTACAGAAATTCAGGCTCGTACTATTTTTGCTACTCACTATCATGAACTCAATGAATTAGCTTCCATCCTGACTAATGTTGCCAACTATCAGGTAACAGTAAAAGAATTACCCAATGAAATTATCTTCTTGCACCAAGTCCAACCAGGAGGAGCAGATCGTTCCTACGGTATTGAGGCAGGACGTTTAGCCGGTTTACCAGCTCCTGTAATTAACCGAGCTAAGCAGGTAATGAGACAAATTGAAAAGCACAGTAAAATTGCCATGGGACTGCGCAAAGGGATTCAACAAACCCCACCAGGGTTGAAGAAAAATTCTCAACAAACAGCAATGGAGCAATTAGATATTTTTGAGCCTTGAAAGAAGGCAGGAGGCAGAAGGCAGGAGGAAAGAAGCTTCCAAGTCAATACTGCTCGGTTAAGAGAGTGTGGGGAGTGTGGGGAGTGTGGGAGGTGTGGGAGGAAGGAAAGCCAGGGAGAGGGATTGAACTTATCCGAGCAGTATTGGGTTCCAAGTTTCTAAACTCCAGTTTGTGGCTGACAGCTGACAGCTGATAGCTAACAACAGCAACAATCCTAAAATATCCCAACCTGTTAATTTTTCCACACTTCCGGTGAAATAATTTGAGCTTGCTCATCACTCAGATAAAAATTTGTAACTGGCAGACCTGAATGTTCACACCGCAATGGCTCTAATACCTTAAGATAAGGATTCCAAACAACGATTACAGAGCGCCGCTGCTTTTTCCTAATTAATTCGCACTCAATGTGAACCGTCTGCAACAAAATTACCAAAGCACTATGCAACCGTGCTGACACAGAGAGTGAATATCGCTCTTGCAAGTCAGCTAGTTTGCGCTTCAATTCCATCTGTGTTGCCGATATCCGTGCCAATTCTTTCTCTTCCTCAGCACCCTCCAGGTGTTTTTTCCTAATTTTTGCTCTAATCTCCGAAACAATTGTGCCGTAATAAGCCTTGACTCTCTGTTCATCCCGACTTAACTTGCGCCCTAAACTCTTGCGCCAAGGAGTAATTTCTGTATCAATTACTTGAGATGACCAATTCTGGGCAATACTCAACAATTGTTCACCGTTAATCTCTTTAAGAGAATCTATTTCTGCTAAGGGAATTCGGTCTGACTCCCACGACAAAGCATCACCAATTTCTACACCAGCTACCCCGGTTATGCCATTGATAAAGAACGAAACCATCCCCAATCGTTTCTCATCACTTTCAGCGGTGTAAGCGATATTACACAAGATGTAGGGAGTTAACCCTGGTTTGGTATCACCAACACGAATTAGACCATTTTGAGGATATAAGGTATTACTCACCAACTTCTCAAAACCTTTGGTTTTCAGATAGCCATCGTATTTTACAGCTAAGGCTGCTACATAGCCTTTTTGGGCAAGTAAGTCTGACAACCTATCGAAGATTTCCGAGTTATAAGTAACGAAATAACTACTAGTTAGATCAGCACGGGTTGTGAAACTGACGGATTCGGAGACTTCTAGGACTTTGGCAACATCAATCGGCAGTAGTACTTCCAAGATATCGTCATTACTATATTCAGCAATTCCATCCGTTAGGGAAATAAGTTGGTTAATGGCAGCTAGGAGTGGATTGTTACTCATATTTAATTGGCTTTTAACCTGGTTAAGTTATTTTTGATACATTAATTAACTTACAAAAACAGCAAAGGTGCATGAGAGCATCCCATTTAGTAGTGCGAGCATCTTGCTCGCTTTGGTATAATCCGTTGGGTATGCTCCAGGTGCGTTACGCTACGACGCTGGTGGCGAAAATGTTACAATAATTTACATGAGTGTTACACACTATCAGAGCAACGACTATTCGTGAGTGTAACTTGTCTGTGGTCTTTACTGTAGTACATTCGCCACCAGCGTCCGCTACTAACTAACGACCCTACTGCCTGATATAATATCAACAGGCAATAGGAAAAAACAACTATGCTGCAATTAAATAACGAAATTAGAGATCTAGTTAAAAACTTAGAAGAAGAACCACTTGCTAAATTTATCAACGAGATCAAAAAAAAGCTAGAAAAAGCCCTAGAGAGGGATTCTTACTCTGAACTGCTCAAAAGCAAAAATGCCGAATTAGAACAATTGATAGCACAAATAATTAACGAAACATCATTTCAAAAGAAAAGCAATAAATTTGAAGAATTAGCAAAAATAACAACTGAAATATTAACCAAACTTGATAAAGATCAGGCATCAATAGACTTACGCAATAATTACCTGAATCTTAGACAGGATTCTAGGAGCTTTAGCCAAGCTTACTCAGGTCTTGATTGCATAGCCAAGACTATTGTACCAAGAAAAACCTCAGAACAGGTTAGGGATTTAACCCTAGGATTTTACTTAATATCCAATTCTGTACATGATAATCCAAGGATTTTTATGTATCCTTTAGTCTTAATTGGATTAGATCTTCTTTGTCGAGATGTCTTAGAACAATTGGATGGTTTTTGTTTGACAAGTCCCAGAGCCAAAGACAATTCTCAATTTGAATACAATAAAAATACCTTACGAAACTCTTTAGTATCTATACGTTGGCAAGTTAATGAACTCTTCAAAATGATTAACCCAAAAGAAGTAAATACTCAGGAAGAGTTTTTGCCAAAGAGAAAAACTAATTCAAGACTTGTACAATTATTAGATTCTTGGGAAAAAGAAGGAGATAGAGAAGAGCAAAAAGCAACCTTGGACTGCATAAAAAATGTTGACAAATACAGAAGTAGAAAATTATTTGCAGAAAATAGTAATAATCCTTGATACTGGTATCCTAGGTTTAGTTACAAACCCACGAAGTGAAAACCTAGCTTTAGAATGTAGAAGGTGGTTAACAAGAATTGAGCTAGAAGGAATACGGACAGTTTCTTCTGAGATATCAGACTACGAAATAAGAAGGGAACTCATCAGAGCTCAAAAGATAAATGGATTAAGAAGACTAAACGAATTACGGGAGGAAATCGGATGTTTACCAATCAATAGAGAAACCATGCAAAAAGCCGCAGAGTTATGGGCTTGGGCAAGACAAACAGGACAGTCTACCGCCCATGAAGAATCTCTTGATGGAGATGTAATACTAGCAGCACAAGCTATTATTTTAGGTCTCAAAAGTAAATCCCCAATTATAGCTACAACAAATGTGAAGCACATAGCTCGGTACACACCAGCGCTCCACTGGAGAGACATATCTCTGGAAAATTGCATCAAAAAATGCTTTTACTTATAAATTTATTACTTAGAAACCCCTTCTCCTTTTCTGTTCCGCCTCTATCTTATCCATGAAAGAAGCAAACATTTGCTTAATCTCAATTACATTCCTGTTTAAAGGTTGGTAGTCCTTTACCTGTCAAATTTTTCCCTTCTGACTTGAAAGTGCAACTTTCATAATTGGTGGTGAGCGACGCGATCGCTCATGAAGATTGCCTTGGAGCCCTCTGCCTTTTGCCTTTTGCTATAACTAATCAAGCTTCCAAATCCTCCCCAAACAACTTCTCATCCAATTCCTGAACTTCCTGATAATTCTGTTTAGCCATAAGTAACTGTCCCCCTAGCTCATCAAAAGCTTCTGTTCTTTCCTTGGAAGTAGCATTAGCTAACCACAGCTCAATTACCGTTTCTTCAAAATCAAACTCGTCACCCATATTCCCTAAAATGGTGTCTATTTCCCCCACTACTAACTCAAACATATTGATTTTCTCGTGGAGGATTTTCAGGATGTATTCTTCAATGCTGCCAGCAATACAGAAGTTAAAGATAAATACATCCTCTTTTTGACCAATACGGTGCAGACGACCAATGCGCTGCTCAATTTTCATCGGATTCCAGGGCAAGTCATAATTAACAATAGCATTGGCAAACTGTAAATTACGCCCCTCCCCTCCAGTTTCGGAAGCCAGCATAACTGGAACTTGTTCTCGAAAAGCGTCAATGGCAGCATCCTTCGCCTTTAACGACATATCTCCACGAAATTGGGTATGCTCTATCCCTGCTGCTGTTAGACAATCACCCAGGTAGGATTGAGTGGCGCGATGGTTAACAAAAACTAGGGTTTTTTTGCTTGAGCGTTTGAGTAACTCGACAAGCTGCTGAGATTTGGAAAACTGCTTAATGTGACTGGTACGCTTTTTGAGAAACTTTAGTTCTTCGTGTTCATAGCGTTTGGCAAGTCCTTTGAGGGAATCGGCTAAGGCAACTGGACTAGAACCTGCTCGCATCAGCAGAGTATTGCGGGTTAGTTTATCAATGCCTTTGCTCGATTGATTTTGGCGCAGATAGTCGTTAATCGCTTGATATAACTCCTGCTCCGATTCAGTTGGCTCGACGGTAATGGTGGAGGCAAAACGTTTGGGTAGTTTCACATCGACAACGGAACGGGTATTCCTCACCATCACTTCCCGCATTAGCTGTCGTAATTTCTCTGGGTTTTTGGGTATTCGTCCATCAGATGAGGCGACGTAGGAGCGCTTGAACTGAGCCTCGGTTTTCAACAGTCCTGGTTTGAGCAGGGTTAAGA
>JAAHHL010000594.1 GCA_010672185.1 Caldora sp. SIO3E6
ACTTGAAGCAAGCGGAATATCTACTGCGCATTTTTGCTGCCCGTGCTGCTACCGAGTTGGAACGCCAGCGGGCAATGACTTCCTTAGAACACCTCAACCAAGCCTTAGAAATTAAAGTCGAAGAACGAACTAAAGCCCTAGCGATGACTCAAACCGCAGTCGATTGGGCTGCTGATTGTGTGTTCTTAGTCCGTCCGGATAGCAGTTTTTATTACGTCAATAACACAGCCTGTGCTAGGTTGGGCTATAGCCGAGAAGAACTGCAAGCACTTTCAGTAATTGACATTAATCCCACCGTTTCTCCTGAGCGTTGGCTAGATATATGGCAACAAATTAAGCAACAGACCACCTGGACTATAGAATCTCTGCACCAATCTAAAGATGGTTGTATCTACCCTGTAGAAGTCACAGCGAAGTATCTGGAAATTGGCGGTGAAGAGTACAGCTTTGCCTTTGTCAGAGATATTACCCGGGACAATTTCAGATTCGAGCCAATCAGTTAGCGATCGCTATTCAACAAGCTTATCTATTTGAGCAGTTGCAGCAGCAACTTCCACAATCATGCCCCCCATCTCCAGAAAATTAAAACAGATTTTAAATCTCATCACGATAAATCCCATTGTATCGAGTAGGCACTGCTGAAAATCAGATGTTTTGCGGAGCGATTATTGCGTTTGTATTTAAGGATAGCTCCGGTTTCTGCTGTTCCTAACTCAACGCTATAGTACACTTGACCCTATGGTCATGCTGAGTATGAATTAATCAAAAATCGTCCTCCCTAAGGACGATTTATATAAAATATCGGATAATTGAAGGAAGAATCAACTGTCTGTCCTGTTTGAATTTATTCCTGGTGATGATGCTAAAGTTAGCTGGCTATCAAGAAGTTAATCAAATCTATGCCGGAACCCGTACCCTAGTCTATCGAGCTCTTCAAACTACCACTCAGCAACCAGTTATCATCAAGGTTCTGCGCAATCCTCACCCCAACTTCCAGGAGTTAGTCCGGTTCCGCAACCAATACATCATTACCCGTAATTTGGAACATCCAGCCATTGTTCAGCCCCTTGGCCTAGAACGTTACTATAACGGCTATGCTTTGGTGATGCCGGATAATGGGGCGCTCTCCCTGCTGGAATATTGGCAACAGTCCCCTGGTGATCTGAGTAAATTCCTCACCATTGCCCTTCAACTAGCCGAAGCTCTGCATTATTTGGGACAACACCGTATCATCCACAAAGATATCAAACCTACCAACATCCTGATTCACCCCGAAACCTGCCAAATCCAGCTTATCGATTTCAGCATCTCCAGTTTACTGCCCAAAGAACAGCAACAATTGGTCAACCCTAATATGTTGGAAGGAACCCTTGCCTACATCTCTCCAGAGCAAACGGGGCGCATGAATCGAGGAATAGACTATCGCACGGATTTTTACTCCCTAGGTGTTACCCTCTACGAAATCCTAACGGGAATTGTACCCTTCCAGAGCACTGATCCCATGGAGTTACTGCACTGCCACATTGCCAAAGCACCCTTGGCACCTAATGAACTCTTGGATAATCAGGGTCAACCCTATCCAGAAGCCATCTCAGAGATTATTCTCAAGTTGATGGCGAAGAATGCCGAGGAGCGGTATCAGAGTACTTTGGGCTTGAAGTATGATTTAGAGCGATGTTTGCAACAGTGGGAAGCTACAGGAGAAATTACCCCATTTGAGCTGGGAGAGAATGATAGAAGCGATCGCTTTATCATCCCCGAAAAACTCTACGGGAGGGAAGCGGAGGTGCAAGCTTTGCTTGATGCCTTTGAGCGAGTTGCCAACCCTCGTCAGGATGAGCGAAAAAAGGAGTGGGGAAACGAGTTAGCAGACGCGGGACGCACCGGACGCGGGGACGCGGGGAATGGAAATCCCACGCCAAATCTCGTTCACCCCCCTATGTCCCCCCTTAGTAAGGGGGGATTCAGGGGGGTGGGAGCCGAACTACTTCTGGTTGCAGGCTTTTCTGGAATTGGCAAAACAGCGGTTGTCAATGAAGTTCACAAGCCGATTATTAGGCAACGGGGTTATTTCATCAAGGGTAAATTTGATCAATTAAATCGTAATGTGCCCTTCTGGGCTTTTGTGCAAGCCTTCCGAGAGTTGATGGGGCAATTAGTGAGTGAATCGGATGCCGACTTAGCTAACTGGAAAGCCAAAATCCTCAACGCCTTGGGAGACAATGCTCAAGTTATTATCGATGTAGTTCCTGAACTTGAAGGGATTGTCGGCAAACAACCGCCTGCTCCTGAACTCTCTGGTAGTGCTGCCCAAAATCGCTTTAACTTGCTCTTTCAAAAGTTTATTGCCGTATTCACGACGCCAGAACATCCCCTCGTGATCTTTTTGGATGATTTGCAGTGGGCAGATTCGGCATCACTCAACTTGATGCAAGTTTTAATGGGTGATAGTGATAGAGGTTATTTATTATTACTGGGAGCTTATCGGGATAATGAAGTATTTCCTGCTCATCCTCTAATGTTGAGCTTGGCAGAACTAGAGAAAGAGCAAGCTGCCCTTTCCACAATAACCCTAGAGCCATTGATTTTTGAGCACATTAATCAATTAATTGCCGAGACTCTGATTTGTCCAGAAGAGATCGCTCAACCACTGACAGAATTAGTGTATCAAAAAACCCAAGGTAACCCGTTTTTTACCACTCAATTCTTGAAAGGGTTACATCAAGATGAACTAATTACCTTTAATCGACACTTGGGCTATTGGGAATGCGACTTGGTACAAGTGCAGGATGCAGCTCTCACCAATGATGTAGTTGAGTTCATGGCTGGGCGCTTGCAGAAGCTACCGGAAGCGACCCAGGAGGTTTTGAAAATTGCCGCTTGTATTGGCAATCAGTTTGATTTAGGGACTTTGGCGGTAGTCTATGAACAAAATCAGGAGGATGTTGCAACTAATTTGTGGGGCTCACTCCAAGAAGGGTTTGTGATTCCCACCAGTGAAACTTATAAGTTTTTCCAAGGAGAACAAAGTACCGCAAGAGACGTTGATACTGTTTCAGTTAGTTATCAATTTTTGCATGACCGCATCCAACAGGCCGCATATAACTTAATTCCAGAGGAGCAGAAAACAACCTATCACTATCATATTGGTCGGAACCTGTTAGCTGATACTCCCTTAACAGAGCGGGAGGAATTTCTCTTTGAAATTGTCAATCATCTCAATACTGGAATTGCTTTGATCCTAGAACAAGCGGAACGCTATCATCTGAGCCAATTAAACTTACAAGCAAGTCGTAAAGCGAAGACAGCTACTGCCTACCAATCAGCCAACGGTTACTGCGATATGGCTCGTGGCTTGATTACTGAGCAAACCTGGCAAACAGATTATCAAAATCATTTAGAAATTTATCTTGAATCTGTAGAGGTGGCCTTTTTATGTGGCGAGTTTGACAAAATGGAGAATATGGCAGAAATTGTTCTCCAAGAAGTACACCAGTTTCTTGATGGGGCTAAAGTCTACGAAATTCAAGCGCAAGCACTGATCGCTCAAAACCAACTTGATGCGACTATTCAATTAGGACTTAACTTTTTGGCAAAATTAGGGATTCAATTGCCCTCACAGGTTACGCCATCACAAATCACTGCTGCCTTTGCTCAAAACGATGAGTTATTACAGACAATAGTAATTGAGGATGTAGTCAATTTCGATTTGATGGAGGATCCCAACAAAGAAGCTGCTGTGCGGATGATCACCATTGCTGGCTTGGCAATGTATGTTTCCAATCCGGAATTGTTGATGTTAGCTGTTGCAAAACAAGTCAATCTTTGTCTGCAATATGGCAATACCTCTACTGCTGCTGATGCTTATGCGACCTACGGCCTATTTCTTTGTGGTGAAATTGGTGATATTGAGCAAGGTTACCGCTTTGGCCAACTTGCAGTTAATGTACTTGAAAGGTTCCAAACTATAGAAATTAAATCTCTAGTTTATGTACTGTTCTATGGCTCAATCAAACACTGGAAAGACCCTTGTCAAGACACAATTGCTGATTTGCAGAATGCTTATCATTATGGTTTAGAAACAGGTGACCTACAAAATGCCGCATTGTCTGCCTATTTTTATTGTGTTCATAAGTTTCTGTGTGGGTTCAACCTCCAGGATCTCCATGAAGAGACTCAGCGTTACTCTCAGGCTGTAGAGTCAATTAAGCAAACGGGTATTCAAGGATGGCTTAATCCATGTATGTGGTCAACAGCACAACTTACTAAACCATCTCTTGAATCAGTTGTCGATGAGCAACAAGCAATCTTTGATTATCAACAAGCCAGCGATCGCACAGGAGTGTTTTTATTTGCCTACCACAAAGTCTTTTTGGCTTATTTTTTAGAGCAGTATGACGTTGCCATCCAATTTACTCAAATTGCTCAAGAATATCTCGATGGAGCTACAGGGATGGCTGTTGTTCCTTGCTTTTACTTTTATAAATCACTGGTCTTGTTATCTCAGGCTACAGAGAGCAATGACTCTATTTGTCCAAACGTTTTAGCACAGATTAAGGAAAGTCAACAGAAGTTACATCAGTGGTCACAATATGCAGCCTCAAATTTTCAGCACAAGTATGATTTAGTTGAGGCTCAATTGTATCGAGTGCAAGGGAACCTGACTCAAGCGTTAGATTATTATGACCGTGCCATCGCTGGAGCCCAAGAAAATTCCTATCTTCAAGAAGAAGCCCTCGCTAATGAACTAGCTGCCAAATTCTACCTTGATTGGGGTAAGGAGACAATCGCAACTACTTATATGCAGGAAGCCTACTATTGCTATGCTCGTTGGGGAGCCAAAGCCAAAACTGACCAACTTGAAGAAAAATATCCCCAACTTCTCTCCTCAATTCTGCAAAAACAGCAGCCTCAATTTAATCCATTTGAGAGTTTAAATAGCCTCACAGAAACACTGAATTCTTCAAATTCAACATCAATAACAAATAATAGTAGCAGAAACAGTAGCAGTACTCTTATAGAAGCCTTCGATATTTTCTCTGTTTTGCAAGCAGCTCAAACCCTTTCTCGCACAATTGAACTTGACCAGCTACTAAACAATATTGTACAGATTATCATGTTCAATGCTGGTGTACAAAAGACGGTGTTACTGATTCCCCAAGCTGAGCAGTGGCAATTACAGACGA
>JAAHHL010000595.1 GCA_010672185.1 Caldora sp. SIO3E6
TTTTTTTTGTTTGTCAGGTGTCATCTGAGAATAAATTCTTGATTGGTTGAGGTAGCGGTCACTAGATAACCTTAATTTATTCATTTTGTCAAGTAGTTCATTTGTTCGGCAAATTTGACCTGCTCCCGTACAAAGTCAAAGCTAAACAAGCTCAATACCGAGCTATCGATGAAGCAATTAGAACGGTTCAGTTCATCCGTAACAAGTGTTTGCGTTATTGGATGGATGCACCAAGAGATGCCAAAATTAAGCGCTTTGACTTGAATAAATACTCGACAGAACTACGCAATGAATTCACATTTGTCAAAGACCTCAACTCAATGGCTTGTCAGGCATCCGCTGAACGAACGTGGTTAGCAATTTCTAGGTTTTACGATAATTGCAAGTCCAAGAAACCTGGAAAGAAAGGATATCCTAGGTTTCAGAAAGACAACCGTTCAGTTGAGTACAAGACATCAGGATGGAAGCTTCACAAGAGTAAGCGACGACTCACTATTACGGATAACAAAGGTATTGGGGAGCTTAAGCTATTAGGTAAGTGGGATATTCACACCTATCCTGTCAAAGCTATCAAGCGAGTTCGATTAATTCGTAGAGCTGATGGATATTATTTTCAGTACTAGCGACCTCTACACTAGTTGGGGCAACCCTGCTAGAACAAGTGGCTACGACGAACTTAGAATCCCTGTCTATGCAAGAGCAGGGAGTGTCAAACCCGTCTTGTAACCCATGAAGCCGTGTTAGTGATGGCTAGAAACACCCCTACTCCACCACCAATGGCTATTGCGAGAGCCAGAATTGGTGCTAAAAATGCCATAAAAATCATGAACCACGTTGAGTCTGAACCGACTGTACTTACTGAACTTATCAGTACTCTACCAGCTAATCCGGCAATGATGCTGAAGGAGAGCTTTGCTATGCCAAAGGAGAAAAATCCCGTCAACCACGCATAAATTGGCTTACCACCAACAGGTAGCAAGGATGCACCCACAGCTATTGGTCCTAAAGCTGCCGTTAGTAACATGGCAACCTCTATCAAGTTCTGGAAAGCATAATGGGATGAAAGCAAGAAACTTTTTGTCTCAGCCTGTGATGTGGAGCCAAGTAGAGCATTAAAAGATAGTTCTGGGGCTTGACCTTTTTCAGCTTCATCTACAATACTTTCGACTTGAGCCTTTAGAGCTTCTATCCACTGAACTGTTTCAGTATCAGATACTATTGAATCTTCATACTGATCCAAGAGCCTCTTAATTTTGCCTTGAGCTTCTTGAAGACAATTAATTTGTTGTTGACCTGTTAAAGATTGGCAAGGGCGCAATAAAGAGCCAACAACTTCTTCAACAGCTCCCTTTGTAATAGCTTTCTGGTAATTACCTCTTAAGTCTAAACTTGAATCCAGCACCTGCTGATTTACGTCATTCATGTAGCCACGTACTTGCAACGTCAACTGAGACAGGATAGCTCCGTTATTTGCCAGAAACAAGACTACTATAAATGGCCAAATTAAAGCTGATATAGGTCGAGTAAATTCTCCCTCTATCAAGTCTCTAAGCCATTGAACCATGAAAAATAATAGAGTACCTACTGCAAAAAAAGTACCGACATTTGTGATAATCCCATACAAGTCACCAGTTAATACATCCTGCCATTGTGTATCCCAGGCTTGACCAATGTTTTTTGCCGTGGTTCCACCCTGATCTAAAATACTATCACTGCCAAGATTCTGAGCAAGAAGAATTGATTTTGTAGATAAGCGAGATAACAACATAGTTAGGGCTTGCCTCATCGAGTCGATTGATTCGGGTTTTGAATCTGTTCCCTACTCCCTGTTCCCTGTTCCCTTGTTTCTCGAGAGTAATAAGCGCGATCGCAGATCTTATTGTACAATTTTAAGTATGTGTAAAGTATATGCTATCTAAAATTAGCACCTCAGCTTTTCGGCTGAGGTGCTAAAGAGGCAGCTTTCGGATACTCCCAAGAAAAGACCAAATCTGTCACAATAGATGAAGTAGCTTTTCCCATTGATGCCGTTATGCCCCAAACACACATCAGATTTGATTGGGCGATTAAAAAATTACTCAGAAACAAAGCTAATTATGTAGTTTTGGCAGGTTTCCTCAGCGAATTATTGGGGAAACAAGTCAAGATACAATCCATACTCGAAAGTGAAAGCAATCGACAAGCAGAGGATGACAAGCTCAATCGAGTCGATATCGTAGCGGAAAATGACCAGGGTGAATTGATTCTCATTGAAGTGCAAAATAGTACAGAGCAAGATTATTTTCATCGGATGCTCTACGGCACAGCGAAACTCATTACGGAATTTCTGGAAAAAGGAGAACCTTACAGTAAGGTTAAAAAAGTCTATTCAGTTAATGTAGTCTACTTTTCCTTAGGACAAGGTGATGATTATATTTACCAAGGGAGATTAGATTTTCATGGTCTGCACTTGGAAGACTCTTTAAGGCCATCGCTCAGACAGGAGAAGCTGTTTAATATCAAGAAAGTATATGAGATATTTCCTGAGTATTATCTGATTAAGGTAAACAACTTTAACGACGTAGCGAAGAATACCTTGGATGAATGGATATATTTCCTGAAAAAGAGCCAAATCAAAGAGGAATTCACAGCCCAAGGCTTAGCGGAAGCGAAGGAAAATTTACTAGTAGATAGCTTGAACGAAGAAGAAAGAGCAAACTACCTGAAATATATGGAGAATAGGCGTTATGAAATCAGCATAATCGAAGGTTCGCGCTCAGAGGGAAGATTGGAGGGTCGAGAAGAAGGTATCAAGGAGGGTCGAGAAGAAGGTATCAAGGAGGGTCGAGAAGAAGGTATCAAGGAAGGTATAGAGCAAGGCAAACAGCAGGAAAAGGTTAATATAGCTAGAACATTCAAACACGAAGGAATAGATATTGAGACGATCGCACTTGCAACAGGATTGACTAGAGAACAGATTGAGAAACTGTAATTTGATGTCGGGTACTTCACTTCTTTGACTCTTCTTGTGAATAACCAAGCAGCAAGTCAGTTTGAGCAGCAACCCGGAAAAGGTTAGCTGCCGAAGCGGCTTCTTCTACCCGTCTTGCTCGATTCGCCTCGTCCATTTGTCTTGAGATATTAGTTAGGTTCAAGTTGGTGTATTGCTGGTCTTTGTTGATCTGTGTTGTACTAGATAACATCTCTCCCAGGATTTTTGACTGTTCTACTTGTAGAGCAGCTAGCCCTTCCCATGCTTCTTGACTTAGCTGTGAGTGCTGGTACTGTGCCTTTACCATTAACTTCACTACATCTTGGGTGTTATCTTCCCCATCGGCTTCTTGATATGTATTCTTAATTTGGTTTTTCTGCGTATTAAGTTCAGAGTTCCAACTTCCCGATACAGATTTATCTGTACCTTGATAGATTTGTTCAATATTATCAACGGTGGTTTGAGTCTGGTTTAGTAAGTCTTTCATCCGCGTCTGTCCCTCTTTTCCCAAGACACCATCGACTGCACCACGAGTAATCTGGCGGTCAATTTCATTGCCGACTATCAACTCTCGAACAACTGAATTGTTTTCAAAGGCGTCAGTTGGTTTACCTAGATCAATTTTCTGCTCAGCGTTTTTCCGAGCCCTATTGGGGTTAGAAATACCTAAATCACCTTCTGAGCCTGTGAGAAATTGCTCAGAATCACTTTCCTCAATTGGCTTGAGCATTGCTTTTACTTGCTCTTTTGTGTAGATCTGAAACTCTCCAGTATAGTCCATAAATTGAGTCCAAACATCCCCTAACTCTGCCATTGCTGGCAAGATGCCGAGGAAGGCAACAGAAAAAAGGGAAAGAGTTATCATTGTGCCTTTCCTTCGTTGAGAAATGGGCTGGCATCTCTTTTGAGTCGGTTTTTGGTTTAGTTTCTGTGTTTGGTTCATAAAAATATTCCTCTGTCAAAAATAATCACTAACAATGCTGAGTAGTTTTAGTATTGCTGCCAGCTAGCTAAACTCCAGAAACTTTGCCAACGAGTTCTCGTGCCAAGACAGAAAGACCTTCATACTTATCAATATACTCTTTCATTATTTGGTTTCGTTTCGCTTGCTCATTGGGATGGTTAGCAACTACTGCCAATTGTTCATAGGCTGGATAGTAACGACAGAAGGTATAGCTGCCATTATCATCAAGCAACCATTGGCTGTAAAAGCTTTCCCGGTTAGGCAAAAAGCTTTCTGAGGCATTACGGCTGATAATCTCCCCAGGATACTTCCAGATCTGCTCGAAGCTGTCTATTGCCCCTTTCTGAATCTTACCAATTAATCTAGTGGGGAAGTTTTGGAAAATCTTGGCGGTAACTTTGGAGTTAGCGATCGCAGCAGGTTCTTGAGCTGAAAGAATTACCCGTACCCGCTGAGCATTTCTCTTGTCGCAGAGTTGGCTAACTAACTCAGCCATGTGCTCAAATTCCAGCAGATTTGGTGCTTCATCAATAAACAGGATTGGCCCTTGAGCTTTGAAGGTGGAAGCTTGATGACTAAGCGCTTGTCGAATGGCGGCACAGACTGCTGCATCTTGCACCTCAGAACTATTTCCCAGAGCAAAAAACAACAGTTGAGCGTCCTTTGGCAAACGAGACAGATTGCGTAACACCTGAGAGATGTTCCAATAAGCGCTATTCCCCTTAAAGAAGTTGGCGTAGTCAGTAAAAGTGAAAGAGCCATCAGGTTTGGGATAGTCCAAGGCAACAATCGGAATTCCCAAAGCCAGAGCTTGGGTAAGAATGCCACAAACTAAGACAGATTTTCCAGCACCATTCGTGCCCAATATAGCTAAATTTTTGTACTGGTTGAATAAATCCAAATGAATCGGCGTACCCCCCTCATCTGCAATCAACTCCAATCCTTGGGAATCAATAGCCTTAGTCATGACTAAAGGAATTACCCCAGGAACCTCGCTTGTCAGGTATTTTTGACAACGGTTGAACGGGGTTTCCAAGAGGCGCTCCCAGACAATAGGGAAGGTTTGCAGCCAAATTCTCCCAGCATATTCTTTTTCTCGTATCACCCAGGCAGGACGTTGAAACCAGTTCTCGATATACTGACAGGCATGATCAAGCTGCTTTGAGGTTGAGCGATGGACAAGGATCGCGATTCCCCCGTGGACTTGAGGGGAATTTTCTTGAGGGGAATTGACCCCGCTGAGTTGAC
>JAAHHL010000596.1 GCA_010672185.1 Caldora sp. SIO3E6
TTTTCTCTGACGACAATGAAACAGCCCTGCTCCTGGGAGGGGGTTGGGGGGCTCACAAGGGTAGGTTTTTAAGACTGGGCGTAAAAATTAAGACAAGGAAGGAAAGTTGACAAGTAGACAAGGCAGATTAGGTCATTCAATCAGCTGGCGATGTCTAAGCTTAAGAAGGCTCGACTAAATTCTCGGCTCCTTCAATAACTTTAGCCGATTCAATCACATCGCCTAATTTGAGCTTCCTTAATAATTCTTTATTTTCTATAACATAACCAAAGACAGTGTAACGTCCATCCATCAGGTTAATGCCTGCAGGGGTTAGTTCTGCTTCAAACAAGAAAAAGAAGAACTGGGAAGAAGCGCCATTAGGGTCACCTTCTGGACGAGCCATAGCAAGGGTTCCATAGGCAGAAAAAGGCAGTACAGGTTCCTCACGGTACAAACCCGCTTCTTCTAGAGTCATGCCATAAATTGGTTCTGAGTCGCCCTTAAGTAAAATTTCTAAAGGAACTGCACGATATTTGCCAGTAGTTGGGTCAATGAAACCTGCTTCTGGTCCTGGTGGGTCACCTGCTTGTAATACAAAAAATTCTTCAGCACGGTTGAACTTAATGCCATCATAAAATCCCCGTTGAACCAGATCGACAAAGTTACCAGCAGTTACAGGAGCACTGTAGCCATCAACGACAAGAGTTAGGCTACCTTTGTTGGTAGTCAATTCCACTGTGGCACGACCTTTAAGTTGGGGCAGATTACTGTATTCCGCTGGTACTTCAAAGGGAAACCCAGCTACCATCAAGTTTTCAAGTTCACCAACTTCTTCAAGGAAGTGATGCTGCTCATTCGAGATCCTTTCCCTATCCTTAGCTTCAATGGCTGCTCGGATTGCAGTAATGCCTTCCCGCATTTGGGCAATTAAGGCTTCTCCTTGCGATTGTTTATCCTCTGGGATGGCAGCAAGAAGCTTTTCTGGAGCACTCAATCTCCTAGAAGCCTGAGCAACATCTCGGCTAATTCCACTCCAACGCTTACGTCGTAGCTGGGTAGGGATATCTTCCATACTGACTTGAATATCCCTGATTTCCTTATTATCTATTGGTAGGGCATACCGCAACAGAGCCTTCCCATCTGTAATTGCATTACCCCCTGGTAATCGACTATCACGAACCGGTTGGTCGTTGCCAAAGCCAAAGTTCCACCAAGCTCCACTAAGTCCTAGTGAAAGGCTAACCAAGAGCAGCGCCAAAACACTTGTCTGAGCCAAACGTTTGCACCAATCTAGTAAAGAAATTTGTAAAGAGCGCATAAATATATCACTAATAGCTTAGCAGTAATAGGTTGAGGCTCGTCTACAGCCCAAAAACTTCATTTCCCATCTTGCCATGAAGAGTTCCCCAATAGAAGTTTTTCTTATAGTGCTACGCACTGGGGAATGGGGAATGGGGAATGGAGAATGGAGAATGGAGAATGGGGAATGGGGAATAGGAAACAAAAAAGCTTGCGATTCAACTATTTTATAAATTCTTGCTTATGTGCCATTTGTCCTAACGTTAGTGCTACACGCGATAAAAGCGCCCCACCCCCTGTAAATCGAAGAAACACTACCTCCTGCCTCCTGCCTCCTGCCTCCTGCCTTCTGCCTTCTGTTCTCCTCTTTGTTAACTTTTCAAACTGCAACTCTTGAGTGCCTCAACAACGGTAAAATAAGATGCCAATTGTTCTGCCCTTTGCAACAGGTTCATGATTTCTAGTAACGACTTTCGCACCGGTGTCACCATTGAATTAGATGGGGCGGTTTGGCGGGTAACGGAGTTTCTCCACGTCAAGCCAGGAAAGGGCTCTGCTTTTGTACGTACCAAGCTCAAAAATGCCCAAACTGGGAATGTTGTCGAAAGAACCTTCCGAGCTGGAGAAACAGTGCCCCAAGCCAATCTGGAAAAAAACACTATGCAGCATACCTACAAAGATGGGGATATGTTCGTCTTTATGGATATGGCAACCTTCGAGGAAACTAGTCTGAGCAAATCCCAAATTGGCGATCGCGTCAAGTACCTTAATGAAGGAATGGAAGTCAATGTTTTGACTTGGGATGAGCGGGTTTTGGAAGTAGAACTGCCTAACTCAGTAGTGCTGGAAGTCACTGAGACTGATCCAGGTGTCAAAGGCGATACTGCGACTGGCGGTACCAAACCAGCCACTGTTGAAACCGGTGCTCAAGTGATGGTTCCTCTGTTTATTTCCAAAGGAGAACGCATTAAAATCGATACCCGTAACGATTCCTACCTTGGTCGTGAGTAAATTGCACCGAGTAAGAAGCATTAGAATTCTCCGTAAATGAAGTTTAACCTAGATAGAATAAGGGTTTGAGATTCTTTTTCGGAGATATCTATTGGGTGTTGGATGTTGAGTGTTGGCTCCGGTTGAGAATTGATTTCAAACCTCAAGACTCAAGAGGCAATCAAGAGCATCTGAACACTTCATGATGATTACACAACCCCTATAAATCAATTAGTTGTGACCTTAGATCTTAACCAACTCCGTGAATTGCTAACCGCGATCGCTCAAAACGACATCGCGGAACTGACTCTCAAGAGCGATGATTTTGAACTTTCAGTGCGTAAAGGTGGTTCTACCACTGGGAACATTAACACAACTGTGGCTAATACTAGCACTGTAGAATCTTCAGGATTGTTAGAAACACCGTCAGTACTAGCAATTTCCACTGCATCTGCTCCTACGCCAGAGAATAAACCAACGGTGAGTACAACCGAGGCGTCTGTCGCTCCTCCCACAGCAGACCCAAAATGGGAAGAGGTTTTATCACCTATGGTAGGTACATTTTACCACGCACCCGCTCCCGATGAAGCACCTTTTGTTGAAGTAGGCGATCGCGTTCGTGTTGGTCAAACTCTTTGTATCATCGAAGCGATGAAGCTCATGAATGAAATTGAAGCTGAGTTATCTGGGCAAGTCATGGAAATTTTAGTGAATAATGGGGAACCAGTAGAGTATGGCCAACCTTTGATGCGGATCAACCCTGGTTGAGATTGGCGATTTACTCTCTTGTTGCTCATGAACTCCTTAATGATTATTTTGTTAATAACCATAGAGTAAAAATAGCTGCTACAATTTTGGGATCACTTAATTCCGGGTCATGCCAATGCAAATAGCAAACCCTGTATCACAAGAGGTCGTACAACAAGTTGCTGAATATTTCAGTATCTTGAGTGAGCCAATGCGCCTGCGAATTTTAAATTTGCTAAGGGAAGGCGAAAAATGTGTACAAGAGTTGGTAGAAGCAACAGCAACTAGTCAGGCAAATGTCTCAAAGCACCTGAAAGTGATGCTACAAGCAGGTATCCTCAGCCGCCGATCTGAAGGAACATCTGCCTACTACAAGGTAGAAGATGAGCTCATCTTTCAGCTGTGTAATTTGGTTTGCGATCGCCTTGCTACCAGAATCGAGCAACAAGCTCAACATTTTCGAGAATTTAGCTTGGCTAGCAAGGATTGACATTCCCCTCAGCTCAAGCGGAGGGGATTCTAGTTCACTGTAGCTACTTGTTGCTTCTGATTCCACTTCTACCTAGACATTAGCCTCTGGGTTTAAACTACTTGCTGTATAATGGAGTGCTTGTGCAAGACGACACCCAAGGCTAAAAGCACAGAAGAGATACCGGCAAATATACCCAGAGGAATGAGGCGAACTTTTTGTTGTTGCTCTTGCCTCTCAATAATTCCCCTAACACCTAACCTTGCTTAAGCTTGACGGTGGCGACTTCCGCGATAAGTTAAAGTAGGCAAAAGGAAATCATTACCTTGAGATAAGGTTTTGTTAATCTTCACTGTCTCACCCTATATTTAAATTGGGACAGTTTGCCCCAACTGTCCTCAGCAAAAAGCATTATGCCTTGGTCTCGGATTTTTAGTGGAATAATTGCGATCGCCCTAGCCTTGGGGATGATTATTATTGGTGGATGGTATTTTACCATTGGTTTCTGCGTTATTGTCTTTCTTGGTCAGTCGGAATATTTTCAGCTGGTTAAGGCAAAGGGTATTGCACCAGCTGCCAAAACTACCCTTGTCGTCAGTCAGCTGCTGTTGATTACAGCGGCTCTTGCACCAAATCTCACAGATGCTGTCTTCCCACTAGTCGGAACTTTTATCTGTTTCTACTTACTATTCCAACCTAAGCTAGCAACAATTGCTGATATCTCTGCCTCGATTTTAGGATTACTCTATGGTGGTTATCTGCCTAGCTATTGGGTGCGGCTGCGAGTTGGCTTAGATCAGGCTTCATCATTACCCAGTAATACTGTCGCTACAACCAGTAACCTTCCCTGGAGCGAATACTGGCTTCACCCTTGGACTAATTTGAGCACCCTACCTTTGGCTCTGAGCGCCACTTTTCTTGCCTTTGCCTGTATTTGGGCAGCAGATATTGGTTCTTACACCTTTGGCAAGTTTTTTGGTCGTACTCGCCTTTCTCCCATCAGTCCTAAGAAGACTGTCGAGGGGGCAATTTTTGGTATGGCTGGTAGTATCTTAGTTGCAGTACTAGGAGCTTGGTATCTAAATTGGCCAATTTGGCAGCTAAGCGGCGTTATCTGGGGAACCCTAGTAGGGACTTCTAGCCTCTTGGGAGATTTAACCGAGTCGATGATGAAACGGGATGCTGGGGTGAAAGATTCAGGGCAACTAATTCCTGGCCATGGAGGCATTTTAGACCGGACCGATAGCTACGTTTTTACCGGTGCTTTAGTTTACTATTTCGTCACGCTTCTGCTGCCACTATTACCACAGTCTTGGTAATTAGTCAACTATTTAAAAAAATGGGGAGATTGGTAGATGGGGAGCTGGGGAGACAGAAAGATATACCCAAACGACAAATGACCAATAACAAACAACAAAAAACAAACAACAAACAACAAATGTAACAGAATGCAAAGTATAATGAGTAAATTATCACATCGACCAACAAGTAATTAAGAGTAGTACCATCACATGCGAGTTGCGATCGCTGGAGCCGGTCTAGCAGGTCTTTCCTGCGCTAAATACCTAACTGATGCAGGACATACGCCAATTGTCCTAGAGAGCCGAGATGTATTAGGGGGGAAAGTAGCTGCCTGGAAAGACGAAGAGGGAGACTGGTATGAAACCGGTTTGCACATTTTTTT
>JAAHHL010000597.1 GCA_010672185.1 Caldora sp. SIO3E6
TATTTGTTTGAGATAATCAATTAAACTATTATCCATAATTTCTCGGACTATCTGCCCAAAAAGAGAGTTTTCTGACTAGATAGCTTTAATATAGTCCTTCTTTCTCAAAAATGAAACAGCCCTGCCCTTAAAAAGGGGGATTTAGGGGGATTAAAATGTACCTCACAAGTCATATAATTGCTATATTTATTGTCCCTGTTGCTTTTTCGCTTATTTATCACAGAGGTAACTCATTAATTGATTTGTTGGTAAAAATTTCATTGACCATATAGTGCAAAATACCCAAGATTTTAGCAGCATTATCAATAAAGTACTCCATTGAGTCAATAGTCACCTTATTTCCTTCTAACTGCATAAATCTCCAGGAGCTACCGATGGTGACTACACCATAAACTATTGGTAAGAAGAATTTTTTGGACTGAAGTCCTACTACTGCTCATTACTCAAAAAAGCTCTCCCACACCTTTTTTCGTTCACCCCTCCACACCCCACACCCCAAATATTCCTGTGCTATCCTCGCAATATTAGCTGGAAAAAACGGAAGCACAATGTTCGATTGCATAATTGTTGGCGCTGGTCCTGCTGGTGGTACTGCAGCTTATCACCTAGCCAAGCGTGGACACTCGGTTCTGGTACTAGAGAAAGAATCCTTACCCAGGTATAAGCCTTGTGGTGGAGGGGTTTCGCCCATTGTGCAAGAATGGTTTGACTTTGACTTTTCACCCGCCATATCTCTGAAGACAAATAAAATTCGCTACACTTGGAGGATGGGGGATCCAGTGGAAGTGGAAATGGAAACACCAGAACCCCTCTGGATGGTAATGCGCAATGTTTTCGACCATTTTTTAGTCCAGCAGGCGCAAAAACAAGGAGCTCAACTGCAAGAGCAAGCAGAAGTTACTAGCATTGAGTTTAAAAGCGATCGCTGGCAAGTAAACACAGCTAATGAATCTTTTTGCTGCCGCTATCTTATTGCTGCTGACGGGGGGAAAGGACCAATGGCTAGATGGTTAGGCTTCAAGAAACGCAAACGCAGTATGGGGGGAGCCTTAGAATCGGAAACTCCTGCACCTTCTATAAATGAACCCATAGTTCACTTGGACTTTGGTACTGTCAAAAATGGTTACATTTGGAATTTTCCCAAAGCAGAAGGCTACTCAATTGGCATTGGTATGTTTCGGGGTGGTGGAGCACAAAACCTGAAAGGTATGGTGGCGGAGTATAGTCAGCAGTTTGATGTTGATCTTAAAGCCTACAAACAGTATGGTCATCCTCTTTCCCTTTGGGACGGTTACCAAACCCTACACACAGAAAATGCTATTTTGGCAGGGGAAGCGGCTTGTGTTGTCGATCCGTTTACCGCAGAGGGAATTCGTCCTTCGATTTTTAGTGGTTTAAAAGCTGCTGAGGCAATTAACCGTGTTCTTGGTGGTGAAGGAGACGCGCTAGAAAAATATTCCCAAGTTATCAATGAGGAATGGGGCAATGATATGCTATGGGCAAAACGCATAGCCCAAACTTTCTACAAAATTCCTGAGGTTGGCTACAAAGTAGGTGTTAAGCATCCTCGTTCCACTCAAACTATGTCCAAGGTACTTTGCGGTGAAGCAACTTACTCAGATGTAGCCAGCCGTGCTCTTAAACGTTTATTGGGAATTGGGAATTGAGAATTGGGAATTGGGAATTGAGAATTGGGAATTGGGAATTGGGAATTGGGAATTAATTACTGTAGGGGCGGGTTTAGGGTCACCGTTAACGCATTTGGCAACAATATTTATACAAAACCCGCCCAAGCGATATGTGCAATTTAATTCACATTAGACGTGAATTGGGAATTAGTTGTATCCTTGTGGACAATTTTCTCATACATTAACACCTATCCCCAACTCCAGGTATTAAAATTGGAGCTGAAAACCGCAGGATAGCACTACCTTTCCCAGGAGGCAACAAGTACGGTGAAACAGTTACGATACCATATGTCGCTCAAAGGCTTGTCTAACCTTCTTAACTCTACAATCGATATCAAACCCAAAACCCAAGATTCTACAATTAGCGAACCTCAAAATGTTACGGAATCCTCATCAGATGGAGGAAGTCATCAAACTATTACAAATCCCAACATCTACGCTACATCTAATTACGAGGGGATCACTTTTGAGGAAGAAGATACTCACCTCACCTATATCTTGCAATCGAGTCTGGATAACCAAGTAAGCTTTGAAGCTTATACAGCGCCATCTGATAGCGGCTCTTTTCAAGCAACAGGGCGAATTTTATTTGGAGGTCAACAGCATAGCCTCAATATTTCAGCTTCCGGCAGTGGGCAATTGCTGGCAAGTCCTGATTCGGGTTATAAACAAGGTGCGATCGCTTTTAGTATTGACAGTGGTACAGGAATTTTTGCCCATACCACAGGCTTTATTACCAGTAACTTTCTGGTGGGTGAGTCGGGGGAGTATCGAGATGTTCACACCGCCACCCTCTTTTTGCAAAGTCAAGAACAAGATGACTTGACGACAGAAGAGGAACGACTATTAGTTCGGGATGTTATGGATGAAAAGGCATTTCCTGTAACTATGGATGCCTCCCTGGAATATGTAGCTGATTTATTGGCACTAACCCATGCCAGTGAGTTGATGGTTATTGACGAACAAGGTAACTTTATTGGCGTGGTGTCGGAAGTTGACTTATTACAAGTCTTGATGCCTGATATAGATGAAATCGTCAGAGTAGGGGGAACTCTCAAAGATGCCCTAAATATTTTCATTCGCAACGGTAGAGATTTAGCAGGACAACCGATTAGGCGCTTGGTAAAAAGCAACCCCCGTACAGTAATGTCGAATGATGAATTACTAGCGGTGGCAACAGTCATGCTTCATAACAATACTCGTCGCCTACCGGTGGTTGAGCAAGGTAAATTTGTCGGCAGTATTTCCCTGGAAGATATTTGTTGGGCAGTTTTATCAAAATGGAACGGTATTCTACAAAACTAGTGTGATAATTGCTAATTGCTAATTGCTAATTGCTAATTGCTAATTGCTAATTGCTAGTGAATAATTAACTCTGGCTTCTATAACCTCCTGAGTCCTGAATTCTGTTTTTTTGATTATTGTTTGACAACAAAGAACAAAAAATTTCTATGAATACTTCACCAGTAACTAATCTGGAGCAAGGCTTGCAAACCGCAAGGGAAGTGCTAACCCATGCGGAAACCCATCGACCTAAATTTGGTCATTCACCCCACGGTTTTCTGTCTCGAACCCACGGTTTTTTACCGGTTACGCCTCCTTTGTTGGCTCTCCCTCCAGAGTATCAGGTATGGGATGAAACTGCTGCCATGCTACCTGAGTTATTTTCAACTCAGCGTGTCTGTCCTGTACTTAAAAAATTACCCCTATTATCTGCCAGTGTTGAACATTTAGAGGAAGTGTATCTGTGGAGAGCAGCATTGGTATTAGGTTATATGGCTCATGCTTATGTCCGTATGTCTGACGATACATCTGAGTTACCCCGTGCTATTGCTGTACCTTGGGAAGAAATTAACCAAAGATTAAACAGACCAGGGCCTGGTATTAGTACAGTCGATTACTGTGGTTACAACTGGATATTAAAAGAAGATGATCAACCACGTCAAGTAGAAAACATGGATCTTCTCGTTGCCTGGTGTGGCAATGAGGCAGAGAGAGTTTTTATGACGAGTGTTACTGAAATGCATGGTTATTCAGATTTATTAGTTAATGCTGCTACCAATTTGCAAGAAGGCATAATTCAACAGGATGTTGATGAGGTTAAAACCGCATTGCTGGGTATCTTAGATTTTCTCGGTAAGATGACTTTCCGTTCCTTACTGAAAATTGACCCTAATCCTTACAGTAATACCCATGTCGATCCCCTAGTGTGGTCTAAAGCATTTGCCAGTTTCACTGCTCCAATTAACTCCTTTGAGCGTGGATTGGGGGGTTCTGGCACTCCGATTATTCAGTTAATGGATGCAATATTTGAACGCAGTGCCTATAAAACTATTGTTTCCCAGGAAAGTCTGAAATTACGGGACTGGTTACCACCCTATCACCAACAGTTTATTGCCACTTTCCGAAGTTTTTCCCTCTCAGAGTTCCTGCAGAAATCTGGCGATGGAGAATTAGCCGGTATCTATAATAGTGTATTTGATGCCTATGCTGGAAAACGAGGATTTCTGTCCATACATCGACTCAAAGTTTACGGTTTTATGGAACTAGGTTTCAAAATTGGTCGCACTGAAACCAACTCTGGCTTTGCTGGGGAGACAGAAAAACGTGCTTGGGAAGAACTAGACGATACCTTAGAAGAAACTCGCCGGGAGCGTTATCTTGGGAAATTACCCTACAGTCTGCGGGTTAAACGGAAAGCAGTTAAGTCCACTGCTTCTGATCAAAATACGCCTATTTATCAAGTGGTGTTGGATGTTAAAAACCAAGGATTGCAATTTGTTCCTGGCGATCGCTTAGGTATATTTCCCCAAAACAGTCCTGAGTTAGTAGAGAAAACCCTCAAGGCTCTACAAGCCACAGGAGATCAACCAATTCGTCTTACCAGTACTTGGCGTGAACAAATAGAATCAATTACCCATCAAAGACTGAGTACAATCCCCTTAGGAACATTTTTGGCCTATGCTAAGCTACGTCCCTTACTGCGCTCTGTCGGTAAATTACTCCTGAGTTTATCACGTTCCAAACATCTGTACGATATTTTGGAAAAGCATCAAGAAGACCAAATTGAACTTTGGGAAGTATTTGAACTCTTAGCAGCAGAAAATTATGATGTGAAGCGGTTTTGGAAAGCTGCTCCCTGGGAAGCAGAAAGTATTGCTCGTCTAGTACCATCGGAACATGTCCGCATTTACTCCATTTCTTCGGCTCCTCTCCACAACGATAAGCAATACAGTCCCGATGAATTAGATTTAACCATTGGCAGGCTGGCTTTTAAGAGTAATTCTGTGGATTCCCAGACAGAAATAACCAGGCAAGGAACCGCATCTGGCTATCTGGTACAACAGACGGAATCAGAGCGAGAAATGGCAGTTCAAGTCTTTCATCCCTCTCGTTTTCACTTACCAGAAGACCCCCAAAGACCGATTGTGATGTTTGCTGGAGGTACAGGAATATCCCCTTTCCGTGGTTTA
>JAAHHL010000598.1 GCA_010672185.1 Caldora sp. SIO3E6
CCAATTTCATGGCTTGCAGGACTTTGAGTTCAATCGGCAAGCCGTGGCAGTCCCAACCGGGTACGTAACGTACCTTCCGTCCTTGGAGCAACTGATACTTATTAATAATATCCTTAAGGACTTTGTTCAAAGCATGACCCATATGCAGGGAACCATTAGCATAAGGCGGTCCATCATGCAAGACAAAAATTTCGCCAGGATTATTCTGTGACAGGCGATCGTAAATTTGCTGTTCTTCCCAATATTTTTGCAGTTCCGGTTCCCGCTTGACGGCGTTCGCCCGCATGTCAAACTTAGTCTTGGGTAGATTTACGGTATCTTTGTAGGTTTTGGATGCTGCCACAGTCTGACGCTAAAGTATAGTAGAGCAATATTGAACCTATCTATTATCTACGAGAAGTCCCTCTAAGTTCAACCGCTCTCTTGAAACTTACACAAATTTACATATTCCACAGCAAGAGCTTGATCTAGGGTTTCCACTTGGGATTGCAACTTGGCTTGTTCAGCTCCCCGATAGCCTGTTCTGAACCCCGACTTATTGAAGAAGTCGAGGCTCTTTGGCGCCCCACAGATACAATTTTGGCTATTCTCAATTCTCAATGAAAGTTGTTAAAATTGGTTGCAATTGGGATTATTGTTTGCTAATATACGGAATCTTTTCCAAAACTTGTACTATTTCTGGTCAAACGATCATGAACAAGATTCTGCTCAGTTGTTTGTTAAGTATTTTCTTACTGGTAGCGTTTATTGTTCCGGCTGCTGCTCAAGACATTAATGAACTTTACTCAGCTTGCGAAAATAGTGGTGGTTTTTTTGATTATCTAATACGAGATCACCTGGTCATGTGTGAAGTTAATGGCGATAAAGCTAAGGCCGTGGCATTTGTGGCAGCATGTGAAACAGAGTTCGGAGAGTATAACGGTAGTTGGTATGAAGAAGATGGAAATTATTATTGTGAATTCTGAGCAAAATTGGACTCTATTTTCGTAGCAACTGCCCTCTTGAAACTTACACCAATTTACATCAATTACACAGCAAGAGCTTGATCTAGGGTTGCCATTAGTGATTGCAACTTAGCCTGTTCAGAACCCCGATTTCTTGAAGAAGTCGGGGTTCTTGGGTATCTTACAGACACAATTTTGGCTATTTGTGTGATATTATTTCATCATGGAAAAATGTGCGCACATATATACTGAAGTTTTGCTTGTTCACAATGAGATAGCTAGTCTAGTAGCGTGACACACCTAAAAATGTAGGTTGGGTGTAACGGAGTGAAACCCAACGCAGCACGCTCCCTTGTTGGGTTGCGCTATCGCTACACCCAACCTACTTATTCGACCATTTTAGCTGTGTCGGTCTAGTAGTGGCGCGACACAGCTAAAATAGTGAAATAGATTTTTGGCTTAAATCCTTGATTTATAAGCATTATAACCGATAGGATAAATTCTTAATGCCTTCTTACTTGTTACTTTTTACTTGTTACTTTTTACTTGTTACTTTTTACTTCCCTTCCCGTTTCTAACCCACCATTTTAGCTGTGTCGCGCCAGTAGGGCGGGTATTGCTCCCAATATTCAGGTCAAATGGTCTAAATTATCCCTAAACCCTACTTCTGAGTTAGGCTTAAAAATAAGATAATAAGACATCCTAACAATTCTAAATTCTAAATTCTAAATTCTCAATATGTCTCTCTCTCCTCTTAAAACACCAATTATTTACCCTGAACCAGACGGCTCACCTATGGCAGAAAGCGATCCTAATCGGGACTATTTAGTTTATGGGGTAGAATCCCTCAAACTCTATTTTCAAGACTCCTCGGATGTCTACGTTTCCGGCAATCTTTGGCTATCTTATGAGCAAGGAGTCTCCGATGCGGCTGTCTCTCCGGATGTGTTTGTGGTCTTTGGAGTAGAAAACCGTCCCCGCAGAAGTTACAAAGTGTGGGAAGAACAGGGAAAAACACCGGATTGGGTTCTGGAAGTGACTTCAGGCAGCACCCGTCGTAAGGACGAACGAGAGAAACCAGTGATTTACGCTCAAATGGGAGTGTCGGAATATTTTCAATATGATCCTAGTGGAGATTATCTGACACCTCCACTCAAAGGAAGGCGTTTAACCAGAGATGGCTATCAAATAATCACTCCCAATTACCTAGAAAACGGAACCCTGGTTATTCCTTCATTGGTGTTAAAATTAGAATTGTGGTTATTTCCCAATGGTCAGTTAAGGTTTTTCAATCCTCAACAAGGAGAGTTTTTAAGAACTTATCGCGAAGAACGAGAACGGGGGGATTACGAGCAGAAAAGAGCTGATATCCTTGCCGCAAAGTTAAAGGAACTCGGAATCGATCCATCAGATTTATTATGATCTCTGAAGAAATAAGGCTTGTACGGTAAGCTTTTTAACCTTAATTTCAGTATTTCTATTCCAGTTCCTGAATCTCCTCAGCAATACTACTCAGACGGCTAGCCTCACCCATTGCTTCCTCAACAAGACTGTCCCAATTATTTGGAGGAGCACCACCATAGAGCATTTTTTTAAAGACATAATAAGCATCTTTATTGCTTTCATAGGAACGCTTTGATTGATCATCATTCACCCAAGCGAACACAATAATTTTTCCTTCTTGGTGATACCGAAAGAAGAGACGATACTGTTGGTAAAATTTAGCTCTGAACCAATGTTTGTAATCATCTCCTAAAGTAGTACCCTGACGATATTCTTTACGGCTTGGATCTTGAGGAATAACCTCAAATGCTAGCTTGGCAATCGCAGCTAAGCGTTTAGTAGCATTTTTCTGTTTGTAGTTATCTGGATATTTCTGAGACAACTGCTTAACTTCTACAACCAGAGTTTCAACTTGACGTAAAAAACAGGAATGGGCAAATATATTCCATCCATTGATTACTAATGGTTGCTCGTTAGACAAACCTATTCATCCTCTTCAGATAATGGAGCATCCAGATCTATTTCAACATCAGCAACCAACGACTGAATACGCTCAACCAAAACAGGATTGATAGCTTGAATATTTTGGGGGTTTTCAGTCATATCCCTAGCTAGGAAGTTTAGAAACTTTTCCATTACCGGATCGTCTTCAGGTTGTTTTACCCCAGATATAATGACTTGACCATTGGACTCAATGGAATAACAAATTTCATCCCGCTTACCTAATCCAAGATATTGCCGTACTACATAGGGTACAGTAGTTTGATACCGATCAGTAAGAATGGACTTCGCCGTTAGATTTGGTGTCGTTTCCATAGCGCTCCATTTTCCTGACTTATTTGAGTTTCCGTTTAATAGTAATGCAATTGCATTGTCACCGTCAAGTGCGATCTACATCTCTGTTTCTAAATTATACCAAATCCGGATTAATCACCGAAAGCGGCGGGAAGCCCATTCCTTTAGGGATGGGAGGGATAGCCGCCCGCCGCTATGCTTCGCTTTGCTCACCATGCTGCGCAAAAGTTTTTTGTTGTTAGTTTTTTGTTTTTTGACAAACAACTATAGCGCTACGCGCAATTCAAAATTCAAAATTCAAAATTCAAAAATAGACCATGACTAGGTTTCAGGCTTTATTAATGTCCTAACCATAGCGCGTAGCGCTATAACAACCAATAACAAATAACCCCTGTTTTTAACAAACCGCAAAATGCTGTAGAGACGTTTCATGAAACGTCTCTACAATGTGGGCATAGCGGGTATATCGATACCGGATTTGGTATTAGAGCGCAAAGCGCTGTATACACTAAGCTTTTTAACCTTTTTTCACGCTTTAATTATTATAAAATAGCCCCACTCCAGTATTGGAATCCTCCGTTAAATAATTGAAAGTCCCCTTGCTCAAAAGTCCCCCGTGGAATCAAAAGCGTAGCATCCTCTGGCTTCCCCCTTAATAAGGGCGGGTTTTGCTCCTAATATTCAGGTCAAATGGTCTAAGTTGTCCCTAAACCCGCCCCTACAGATATACTGAATTTTATTCCCCATTATCAATAAGAATGTTACCCGGGGATGGTGTTGGGCGGGTTTTGCTCCTAATATTCAGGTCAAATGGTCTAAGTTGTCCCTAAACCCGCCCCTACAGATATACTGAATTTTATTCCCTATTATCAATAAGAATGTTACCCGGGGATGGTGTTGGGCGGGTTTTGCTCCTAATATTCAGGTCAAATGGTCTAAGTTGTCCCTAAACCCGCCCCTACAGGTATACTGAATTTTATTCCCCATTATCAGAATGTTACCCGGGGATGGTGTTGGGCGGGTTTTGATCCCAATATTCAGGTCAAATGGTCTAAGTTGTCCCTAAACCCGCCCCTACAGATATACTGAATTTTATTCCCCATTATCAATAAGAATGTTACCCGGGGATGGTGTTGGGCGGGTTTTGATCCCGATATTTAGGTCAAATGGTCTAAATTGTCCCTAAACCCGCCCCTACAGATATACTGAATTTTATTCCCCATTATCAATAAGAATGCGATCGCTTTCAGCACCAGCGTAGCTGATCACCTACGAAACGCTTCTTGCGCGATCGCTACGGATAAATTAATCTTGGCTAATTTCCTCAACCCCATCTGCAAGATGAGCATTGTACTGTAGGGGTGAAGCATTGGCGCTGGCTGATTACCCCTGTAATTGAAAATCTTGCTTCGCCAATGCTTCACCCTTCCGTAACTTACCCCATATCCAAAATTCACCCAACCTACAACTTTCTTAACCTAAATAGATTATTATTCCACAACGTCCACAAGGTCTCTGACATATTAACGGCTGTTTCCCAACCTCGGATATTCTTCCATTGCGTCTCCTCATCCCAGATAATATCTTGGAGGTCTGCGCCACTAAGGTCTGCGCTACTAAGGTCTGCGCCTCTAAGGTTTGCACCTCTAAGGTCTGCGCCACTAAGGTCTGTGCCACTAAGGTCTGCGCTACTAAGGTCTGCGACTCTAAGGCTTGCGCCACTAAGGTCTGCGCCACTAAGGTCTGCGCCACTAAGGTCTGCACCTCTAAGGTCTGCACCTCTAAGGTCTGCACCTCTAAGGTCTGCGCCACTAAGGTCTGCGCCTCTAAGGTTTGCACCTCTAAGGTCTGCACCTCTAAGGTCTGCACCTCTAAGGTCTGCGCGAATAAGGTCTGCGCCACTAAGGTCTGCGCCACT
>JAAHHL010000599.1 GCA_010672185.1 Caldora sp. SIO3E6
TACCAAAGGTGTTCGCAAATCATGGGTAAGTCGTGAAACAAAGTCTTCTCTTTGACGAGCAATCTGATCCCTTTCATCTACACTCTGCTTGAGGCGCAAAAGCGATCGCACCCTTGCTAGCAACTCCTCCACTTCCACCGGCTTACGAATAAAATCATCCGCCCCCATGTCCAGTCCCTTGACAGCACTAGGTTGATCGTAAGCAGTAATCAGCAAAATTGGGATAAAAGGCAACTTGGGATTTTCCCGGATGCGCTTGGTGACTTCAAAGCCATCCATGTTAGGCATCATCACATCTAGTAATACCAAATCCGGTAGGGTCTCTTCCACTATCTCCAGCGCAGCAACACCATCTGTTGCCAAACTCATTTCATACCCCTCCTCTGCTAGGATGGTTTGCACGAGAAACAAGTTATCTGGGGAGTCATCCACAATCAGAATTCGCTTATTGTTAGAGAGTTGAAGTAGCTCAGAAAAATTCATAAAAATGGCGGACTAGCAACAAATTTTGTGCAATAAACCCCACAATTCAATACTGCTGGGTTAAGAGAAGCTGAGGGAGCTGAGGGAGCTGGGGGAGCTGAGGAAGCTGCGGGAGCTGAGGAAGCTGAGGGAGTGTTTAACCATACTGTTAGCAACTAGTGCAACAAGGCGGAAATAAACCAGCAGCTTAAAAAGGTAAAAAAGCCTACTAAACAAGCTTTTTTACCACACAAGCTTTATTTCCACCTACCACCTGCCACCCTACCACCTACCACCTGCCACCTACCACCTACCACCTACCACCTGCCTTAAGTATTACTTTTCAATTAACCCATTGTAGCTCTAATGGTTTCAATGCGTTTACGGTTCGCTCCCAAGTCTGATTTTCCGAGACGGGAGGCAGAACGAACATGAATCACCTGGTTACTCTCATCCAGTAAAAATTCCACATCATCGACAAACCCCATCAAACCACTGGTAAACTCCGCGTAGAGGTAATTTTCCGTTTCGGTGATGATTTTTGTTCTCTGTTGGCTCTCAATCACGGTTTTGAGTTTAGCCATTGCCTCTGCTGGTGTAGATTGGTAGCTCAAAGGTTCAATACGACATTTTGGGTCTTGACTTTGGCTATTAACACAATTGGGTGTATTGGGGCAAGAGGCTAGCTTCCCTGACTGCACACCGATATTTGTAGGTCTTTTTCCGGTAAACATTGTTGTTTGTTGTTTGTTGTTTGTTATTTGTTGTTTGTTGTTGGTTATTTGTTGTTTGTTGTTTGTTGTTTGTCAATATTTCCCTTGTCCTCCTTGTCCTCCTTGTCTCCCTTGTCCTCCTTGTCCTCCTTGTCCTCCTCGTCTCCCCCTCTCCCCAGGTTTCAGTTTACATGTTCCGGAGTTAACTACTAACAGCCAAAGCCTCTGGTGGCTGCTCCTGCAACAAACCTGTTAACAGAGAAGCGGGACGTTGGCTGTGGGGCCAAGCAAAGGCATGACGGAAGGCAGCATCTTGACAAGCTTCTAACTGTTCAAAGTTAATCACATCTTGAGTCAATAAGTTCTCATACTCAAAGGGCAAACGGACATTGTGTAAACCTGCATTATCCGTACAAATGGCAATGTCTACCCCAGCATCAAAACAACGGTCAAACACTAACTTCAGTTCTTTGGTATCATCTAGGGTGCCAGTTTTCAAGTAGGTAGTGGGACAAACTTCCAAGCACTGCCCTCGTTGTGCTACCTCCTTTAACAATTCTGGATACTTTAAGGGAATTTGAATCCCATGACCAATACGCATTAAATAAGGCAACAATTCCGGATAACAGCCATCAGTAGTTTCGTAGAGATGACCTGTCGTATTTAAACCAAGCGATCGCGCATACTGGTACAAGCCAGCAAATTCGTCCAAACGCTCCGCAAGGGGGATATCTCCCCCTGCCACATCCACTGCACAAATATACTCCTTCTTCTCAGCAGCTAGGTCAACGATCGCTTTATTCACCGGATAAGGTAGCCTCGAATGCATACACAAAATTTGGGCAGTGACAATGGGATACTCCTTCACTCGACTAGCCTGACCGACAGTTTCTACAATTTGTCCCATCTGGTCAATCCTCTCAGACTGACTCAATGCCTCAGATGTCCGTAAATAAGGAGTGTAGCGTAACTCCAAATAAGCCAAATTCTCAAAAATGTAAGCGCCACGAATTAGCCGATAGATGAAGTAGGGTAGAGTTTGGTCTGTTTGTACACTTTCCACTAAGGTGTGCAATTCCAAGTACTCATCGAGAGTATTCCGCGATCGCGTATAAAATTCTTCAAATTCTGGATATTCAGGAAAACGATGAGCCAAATCTGCATCTTGGCGTTGAAAGTACCGCCACAGAACACGAGGTACAACAGAACCGCCCAGATGACGGTGTAACTCAGCATATAACGCCATAAAACTATGATGTGAGAAATGAACTGTAATGTTGCACTTGGGAAAGGACTCAGTTGACAGCGGTTACAACAACTGCTGATAATTGAGGATTGTGTAAACTCTAACGTTTTTAAGAAACCCTTGGCTAATGTTGTTGTAATCGGAGCCCAGTGGGGTGATGAAGGAAAAGGTAAAATCACTGACTTACTCAGTCGGTCAGCAGATGTTGTTGTCCGTTACCAAGGAGGAGTCAATGCTGGGCATACCGTTGTTGTTCAAGGTCAAACCTTTAAACTCCACCTAATTCCCTCTGGAATTTTATATCCCAACACCCAGTGCATTATTGCTTCTGGGACGGTGATTGATCCGCAAGTCCTGATTAAAGAAATGGATCAATTAGAAGCACTGGGTATTTCCACCAAAAATTTGTTCATTTCCGAAACTGCCCATATCACAATGCCTTATCATAGGTTAATCGACCAGGCATCGGAAGAACGTCGGGGAACCCACAAAATTGGCACGACTGGTCGTGGTATTGGGCCGACTTATGCAGATAAATCAGAGCGGACTGGTATTCGGGTAGTGGATCTGACTGACCCAGAAGCTCTACGTAAACGCCTAAATTGGACAATTGATTATAAAAACACGATTTTAGAAAAACTGTACAATTTACCGCCCTTAGACCCACAGGAGGTAATTAAACAGTATCTAGAGTATGCAGAAAGGTTAAAACCTCATGTCGTTGATAGCTCTCTGACAATTGACAGAGCAGTTAAAACAAAACGCAATATTTTATTTGAAGGGGCTCAAGGAACGCTACTGGATTTGGATCATGGGACTTATCCTTATGTTACCTCCTCCAACCCAGTTGCTGGTGGCGCTTGTGTGGGAGCAGGAGTTGGTCCAACCATAATTGATAGGGTAATTGGTGTGGCAAAAGCTTACACAACCCGCGTTGGTGAAGGACCCTTTCCCACAGAAATAGGAGGTAAACTAGGAGAATTGCTCTGCGATCGCGGCGCTGAATTCGGCACCACCACTGGTCGTCGCCGTCGTTGTGGCTGGTTCGATGCCGTTATTGGTCGCTACGCAGTCCGGATTAATGGACTTGATTGTTTAGCCATAACCAAACTAGATGTTCTGGACACTCTCGAAGAAATCCAGGTTTGTGTTGCCTACGACATAGATAATCAGCGCTGTCAGGAATTTCCTAACAATGCTCGATTATTTTCCCGTTGTCAACCCATCTACAAAACCCTACCCGGTTGGCAGCAATCTACCGCTAACTGCCGGTCTCTAGAAGATTTGCCCAAAAAGGCTCTGGATTATCTCAAATTCCTGGCTGAGTTGATGGAAGTCCCCATTGCGCTAGTATCTTTAGGTGCTAGCCGCGACCAAACAATTATTGTTGAAGACCCAATTCATGGTCCAAAACGAGCTTTGTTGGATGCTAACGGGACTCCCGTAACGTCGGTAGTCTAAGCTGTTGGCGCATTTAAATGGTGGATGAGTAGCCACGTTCTAGACGCGGAGATTAGCAAGAAATCATTTAAATGCGTTTTAGCTTAATGTTTGTTGTTTTCTCATCAAGTTACTCAAATGGAAGTTACAGTTGAATGTCAAAAACGACCAGAAGGCAGTAAACCAAGAGCACTCCGTCGCTCCGGTGTAATCCCAGCTGTCCTTTATGGTCATTCTGGTACAGAATCAGTTTCTCTGACTATAGGAGCAAAAGTTGTAGAAACTTTGCTCAAGGAAGCCACAATTAATAACACTCTAGTACAGCTTAAAGTTCCTGAACTTCCCTGGGAAGGTAAAGCTTTACTAAGGGAAGTTCAAACTCATGCTTGGAAAAGTGAAGTCTATCACCTGAGTTTTTTCTCGGTTGCTTCTCAAGATAGTCTTGATGTAGTTGTGCCCCTGCAATTTATCGGAGAAGCAGTAGGGGTAAAGCAAGGAGGCATCCTGGAAACGGAACTCACAGAATTGGCGATGCAATGTTCTCCCACTCAAATCCCAGAATCAATTGATGTGGATATCTCTCAGCTGGAGATTGGAGGGGCTGTGCATGTTCAGGAGCTAGTTTTACCAGAAGGTGCTACTGTTCTAGATGACCCGGAAAGAACAGTAGTCAAAATCATTGCTCCAGCGGTAGGAGCAGCAACCTCAGCTGAAGATTCAGAAGAAACTACAGCTGAATAAAGGAGTTCAGGAGTTTAGCGTTTGACGACGGGGGGAATTGGGAATTGGGAATTGGGAATTGGGAATTGGGAATTGGGAATTGGGAATTGGGAATTGGGAATTGGGAATTGGGAATTGGGAATAGGATAAAATTCCACATCGAAAAAGAAGATGAGCAAACGTGTCAGCTTCCCTTGACTCTTTCTGCCTCGGAGCCTTGTTTCTTGACAGGAGTTAGGAACCCTGAAATCCCATTACCTAAAACCTAAAACCTAAAACCTAAAACCTAAAACCTAAAACCTACCACCTAACACCTAACACCTACCACCTAACACCTAATTACCTATGACAGAACAAACTACACAATCCAGACCAATCGATGTTTTTGGTGTGGGCAATGCGATGGTGGATATTCTTACCTTTGTGGAAGATGATTTTATCCAAGAGCATACCCTGAATCGGGGTGGAATGACCCTAGTAGATGCCGAAAAGCAAGGTGGACTGTTACAAAATTTGGAGCATCATGCCCTGGAACTGAATTCTGGGGGCTCCGCTGCCAATACCATGATTGCCCTGG
>JAAHHL010000006.1 GCA_010672185.1 Caldora sp. SIO3E6
CGGGTAATTCGCAATGGGCGTCAGCAACTAACCTATGAGCCCCAAGGGAGTAATGTACCAGCCAAAGACCCCAAAGGAGCTTCTGGAGCAGAACCTAAGATTAAATCTGGTTGAATAATGTTAGAAGTGTAGCCATACGGCTCGGTAATCGCTCCAATTCCTTTCCCCCCATGTTAAGGGAGTTGAGGTTAAGTTTTTTAAATACCCGACTTCTTCAAGAAGTCGGGTATAGCGCTACGCGCTATGGTTAGGACATTAATAAAGCCTGAAACCTAGTAATGGCCTATTTTTGTTTGCGTAGCATGGTGAGCAAAGCGTTAGCGCAGCGGGACGGAGTCCGGCAAATTTTGAATTTTGAATTTTGAATTGCGCGTAGCGCTATATCTTAGCCTTTAGCGATCACTGGTTATTGACTCAGAAAACGGGTAATTCTAAAACAAATCCGGGTAAAACCTCTTCTCCTGATAAAGTGGTCGGTAATTCTACAATCTCTTTTGATTGATGTGGGCGATAAATGTCTACTTGTTGCTTTTGAGGATCGATTAACCAACCTAACCGTAAACCACTATTAAGATATTCCTGCATTTTCTCTTGCAGTTGGCTCAAAGAATCAGTGCGAGAACGCAACTCAATGACAAAATCAGGGCAGATATGGGCAAATTTTTCTTGTTCTTCTGGAGTTAGGGCTTCCCAGGGTTCATTAGCAATCCAAGCCACATCAGGAGAACGTTTACCACCATTGGGTAGGGTAAAAATTGTAGATGAACTAAACACTTTACCCAGTTTTGTTTTACGATTCCAAATGACTACATCTGCATTGAACTCAGACTCTCGATTACCACTTATTGCACCGACTGGAGGCATAATGAGTAATTCTCCTTTAGCAGTTTCTTCGAGTTGCCAATTTTCATTGATTTGGCAGAGTTGGTAAAATTGCTCATTGCTTAAGCCAACTGCTTTTATATTTAAAATGACTGGTTCTGAAGTAATCATGATTACCTCCTGCTGTTGTTATTATTATATAACCTTGAACTTCAAGAAAGAAGGAAAGGAGGACAAGGAGGACAAGGAGGACAAGGAGGACAAGGAGGACAAGGAGGACAAGGAGGACAAGGAGGACAAGGAGGACAAGGAGGAAGGTTGCAAAGGACAAATAACAAATAACAAATAACAAATGACACTTGCCAACTCGTACTCATTATGAGTATGATAAATCTATACAAACTCATAACGAGTACGACTAACACTAGAAACACCGAAGGAAAAAAATGCTGAAAAACTGTGAAGGGCAAAAAGTTCCCAACGTTACCTTCAAAACCCGCCAAAACGATCAATGGGTTGATGTTACTACAGATGAGCTGTTTGCGGGCAAGACGGTAGTGGTTTTTTCTCTACCAGGTGCTTTTACCCCAACCTGTTCATCCTCTCACCTTCCGGGGTACAACGAATTGGCTCCAGTTTTTCAAGCAAATGGAGTAGATGAGATCATCTGTCTCTCAGTCAATGACACCTTTGTGATGAATGAGTGGGCAAAGGATCAGGAAGCGGAAAACGTCACCCTTATTCCCGATGGTAACGGTGAATTTACCGAGGGTATGGGTATGCTAGTTGACAAAGAAGACTTAGGCTTCGGTAAGCGCTCCTGGCGTTATTCCATGCTAGTTAAGGATGGTACAGTCGAAAAAATGTTTATTGAGCCTGAAGTTCCAGGAGACCCCTTCGAGGTGTCTGATGCGGAAACCATGCTCAAATATATCAACCCTCAAGCTGAGAAGCCAAAACTAGTATCCATGTTTAGCAAGGTTGGTTGTCCTTTCTGTGCTCGTGCCAAGGCGGCTTTGAAGGCGCGTGGCATGGCTTACGAAGAAATTGTCTTAGGCAAGGATATTACTACCCGCTCTTTACAGGCTGTTAGTGGTGCTGCCACAACTCCCCAAGTATTTATTGATGGCAAACTAATTGGTGGTGCTGATGACTTAGACAATTACTTCGCTAGTTAATCAATTGGTTATTGGTTGTTGGTTGTTGGTTGTTTGTTATTAGTACTAAGGACACATAACCAATAACCTTCAACTGGCTTAAGGTTGATTGAAGGTTTCCCGTCGCGTCTGTAGTAGGAGAAGCAAAACCCAATAGCAAAATGTTTGCCTTGGGTTTGAGCAATCTTACCTATTGTACTTTCTTACTATAGCCAGATGAAACACACAAGATAGTTTCTATGTGAGAAAAGCAAACAGGTTCTTTCTCTGGAAAGTTGATTGTAATATCTACCGAACCACCAAGAGCGTTAATAACCCCCACGAGGGTACTAAGTGTGATATTTTCTCGTGCTTCTAGTTGTGAAATGTAGGGTTGCTTGACATCTAAACGCTCAGCCAATTCTTCTTGTGAGACTCCTGCCATTTCTCTTACAGTACGTAAGATCTTAAGCTCCTCTCTAATTTTGTTAGCACCAGCAGCAATTCGCTCTTGAGCTTCAGATGAGAAGTTCTTTCTGATGTCTTTGTAAGTCTTGTAAGTTGTCATAACAACTCACCCCCTTTAGTTTCTTCCAAGTATTTTCTAAAGCGTTTGTCTGCTATTGGGATATTTATCTCATACCAGCGTTTATCTTTTGCCTTATTGCCACCAACAAGAAGAACCGCTTGTCGCTTGGGATCAAAAGCAAACAGTATCCGGTAAGGCAATCCTGCATGTTGCACCCGTAACTCTTTCATGTTCGGGAAATCAGAGCCTTTGATGGTATCAATATACGGTCTCCCGATACTTGGACCTTGCTCTTCCAAGATATCAAGCAGCATAGCGATTGATTCTTGTAATGCATTGTCTTGCTCGAAGAACCATCTCTCGAATTCTGCGTGAAATACTATTTCCCATAACATACATGTAATATATAATATTTATGTTATATCGTCAATAACTGGTGTATGAGATAGAGTGAGAAACCTTGTTGTGTAAGAACAGCCTTAATTTTTCACTAATGCCGAGCTTGTATAGCAAAAGGCAGAGGGCAGAGGGCAGAGGGCAGAAGGGAAAAGATTGACAGGTAAGGGTTTCAGGATTTTTATTTGTCCTAATCGCCTTGGCGACTGCTGTATGTTCACAACTCATTTGGAAACGCTATAGATAAGGAGTTAGCATAGACCATGAACTACGATTTTGACCTATTTGTAATTGGCGGCGGTTCTGGAGGCATTGCCACAGCTAGACGAGCAGCAGAATATGGAGCCAAAGTAGGAGTAGCAGAATTTGATAGTTTGGGTGGAACCTGTGTCAATCGTGGCTGCATTCCCAAGAAACTAATGGTTTATGCTTCTCATTTTCCCGATTTGTTTGAAGATGCTCAAGGTTATGGCTGGAGTGGGGTTAAGAGTACCCTTGACTGGCAAAAACTGATTAAGGTAGTGAATCAGGAAGTTGAACGCCTCAATGGAATTTACCAGCGGATGCTGGATAAGTCAAAAGTAGAATTATTTCGCGATTATGCTAAGTTTATTGATTCCCATACTGTAGAAGTTGGAGATATTGCTATTACCGCCGAGAAAATTTTGATTGCGGTTGGGGGTATACCAGTTACACCAGCTATCCCAGGCATAGAACATGCGATCGTTTCTGATGACATGTTTCACCTCAAGGAACAACCTCAGCGAATTGTGATTCTCGGTACTGGCTATATTGGTGTCGAGTTTGCCTGCATTATGCACGGTTTGGGTTCTGAGGTAACCTTGTTGAGCCGGAATGACCTGATTTTGCGGGGATTTGATGATGATTTGCGCAGCTCTATTCAAGAAGCAATGCAACAGCATGGTATCCGGATTATTAAGATGACTGAACCTCCTGTAATTGCAAAAACAGCAGCAGGTTTACAAGTTAAGGTGAAAGGGGAAACAGAGGAAACTGTAGTTGCTGATGCGGTTAGCTTAGCAGCTACTGGTCGTAAACCGAATCTTGATAAGCTGGGTTTAGAGAAGGCAGGAGTAGCAGTTAAAAATGGCGCGATCGCAGTTGATGAATATAGTCAGACTAACCAGGAGCATATCTATGCTGTAGGAGATTGCACCGATAAGATGAATCTTACCCCTGTAGCGATTAATGAAGGTCGTGCCTTCGCTGATACTCATTTTGGTGGTAAATCTCGGAAAATGAGCTATGAAAATGTACCCACAGCAATTTTTACCACACCGGAAGCAGCAACAGTGGGTTTAACAGAAGCTCAAGCAAGGGAGCAATATGGAGAAGCAGTGAAGATCTACCGTGCTCGCTTCCGGCCAATGTATCACACTTTGAGTGGTCGAGAAGATAAAACGATGGTTAAGTTAGTAGTTGACCAAAATACTGATAAAGTTTTAGGTGCTCACATGGTCGGTGAACATGCAGCGGAAATCATTCAAGGAATAGCGATCGCTCTGAAAATGGGAGCAACGAAAAAAGACTTTGATGCTACTGTTGGTATCCATCCCTCTACTGCGGAAGAGTTTGTTACTATGCGGTGAAGTATTCAGTAGACTCAGAGAAGTAATAAGTAATAAGTAATAAGTTAAGAGTTCAGGAGGAATTTTCTGGTAAAAGTGCAAGGTTTTTGAACTAAAAAATACCATTTCCTTGCACTTTGCGAGACTGAAAACGATTGAAAAGATTGTCTGGTATGGCTTCCACACTTATTCAGCAGACCCTACGTAGCTGACTAGCTGTATTCCTTAACTCACCTTGGATTTAAATCCAAGGCTAATAGCTCAAGTCCATTAAAATGGACTAAATTTTTCGGATTTATTTAGTCATCTTTAGATGACTTAAGCTATTAGCCGGTCGTTTAAACGACCGGCGGGATAAGGGTTTGACCTTAAGTTGACACCAATGAATGCTTGCGCCCGCCAGTATCTATGTTTTTGAACTTCTTTTTGAACTTCTTTTTGGACTGAAGTCCTACTACGGCTTATTACTTATTACTTATTACTTATTACTTATTACTTATTACTTATCGTCAATATCGCTCTAACAAAAGCTTAACTTCTGCATCCAAATCTAAATCCTTCATCCCTTCCCACTCAGCCTGACGAACTGCTAAATAGGCTTGTGCGAGTTCCGTACCTAAGGCATCTAACAGCACCTGATTGCTCCTCAGTTGCTCAATTGCCTCCCCTAAGTTGGTAGGTAAGCGATCGATTCCCCTTGTACTACGTTCTGATTCCGTCAGAGTTCCAGGATCTACTGTCACTGGTTCTTGCAACTCCAAACAATGGCGGATACCATCTACTCCCGCAGCAATTACTGCTCCTAAAGCGAGGTAAGGATTAGACGAAGGGTCTACAGTTTTCAGTTCCAAATGAGTCGGGCTAGGAAGTTCAGGATTACTGGGCACTCGTACTGCTGCCTCTCGATTATCCATACCCCAACAGCGGAAGGCTCCACTCCAACAGTGAGGCACAATCCGTCGGTAGGAGTTGGTGCTAGGGGTAGTTAAAGCCATCAAAGCTGGGAGATGGTGGAGAATACCAGCAATAAAGCGACGGGCTACTTCTGAAAGTCCCCCATCTTGTTCGAGATTGGGTAACAGGTTTTGCCCATCCTGCCAGAGACTAAGATGGATGTGGCAACCATTGCCCGCCTTGTCGGCAAAGATTTTGGGTACAAAGGAGGCAATTAGGTTATGCTGAAGAGCGATCGCTCGCACTGTTTCCCGAAAAGCAATCTGCTGATCTGCTGCAGGAAGTGCTTGGGTGTAGAGTATAGAGATTTCCTGTTGCCCAGGGCCAGATTCTGGGTAATATTGTTCCACCAGCATCCCTTGTTCTACCAAAGCTTCCGCTATGGCATCAATCACCTGCCGGTGGATCTCCATTGATAGAGTAGAGGCAAATAAAGTCTCATCTGTTGGTGCAATACCATCAGCGGTTCGTCGCAGCAGATAGAACTCATTTTCAAAAGCGGCAACTACTTGCAATCCTTCCCTATCTGCTTCCCCAATCATCCTTTTGAGAAAATTTCGGGGACAAAGACCCCAAGGCTGACCATCTTTAACCATATTTCCCAACACACTAGCATGACCAGGAGCATAGGGTAGGGGAGTGAAAGTATCCCAGTCTGGCACTAAGCGTACCTCCCCAACTGGACCTAAACCACTACCCGGTGCGGGAGCATCATACATGACAGGAATTGCCTGTTGGGCAGCGGAAATACCAACACCGTGTTTGAGGTAATCTGCTAAAGTCACCCGGTGTAATGCCTTAGTGCGAATCACATTAGCATTGTCACACCACAGGATGCGTACAAAGCGAATACCAATCTGGTTGAGTTTGGCTAAAAGTTTATTACTCATTTTTTTAGGGAATGGGGAATGGGGAATGGATAATGGAGAATGGAGAATGGAGAATGGATAATGGATAATGGATAATGGAACTGCCAATTAAAACTTAGTAGTATACCGACACATCTAAAAGTGTGGAATACGAAGTAATGAGTAATGAATAATGAGTGATGAGTAGATATCGATTTATAGGCATTATAACCGATATGATAAGTTTTTCTTGTATCTTACTTATTACTTATTACTTCAAAACCCGTTTCTAACCCACCATTTTAGGTGTGTCAGTCCAGTAGTATACCGACACACCTAAAAATGTGGAATAGATTTTTGGCTTAAGTCCTTGATTTATAAGCATTATAACCGATATAATAAATCCTTAATCCCTTCTTACTTGTTACTTTTTACTTGTTACTTTTTACTTCAAAACCAGTTTCAAAACCACATTTTTAGGTATGTCGCACCAGTAGGTTGGTTGCATTTACCGTTATTTTTTGCTATTATTATTTTATAATAGGAAAAGTGTGCCACCTATAGACCCCTTTGTGTTCTCTGTGTCTTTGTGGTTCTTTCTCAATGGATAATTGATAATTGGTTAATTTGCTTTAAGACCTCTGAAGCTCGTTCCTTGCTACCGCTAACGCTATCATTTATGAAGAAAATAAAAAGAAAAGATTTTCCTTAAGCTCAATCCTCTTCTTTCTCTTGAGAGGTCATTATCCATTATCCATTATCCATTATCCATTATCCATTATCCAGAGCTATCCCCAGTTAAACCAACCAATTCTCAATTTTCAATTCTAATTTCCGGCGGTTATATTGTTGAAAGACTTGTCGGGATTCTTGGGCAATAGCCTCGGCTTTGTCGCGATTTTTGATAACTGGAATTTCCAGGTAAGCTTGTGCCATATCTAGGGCTGCTTCCGCTCGATTGATGATTTGTCCTAATTCGGTAAAATAGGTGAAGCCAATATGGTAATTTTGCTCAAATTGAGCAATTTGGTCTTCTAGGGATAGGTCATCAGCAGAGGAAAGCGAAACCTTATCTGTAATTTCACTTCTCCCCATCCCCGCGTCCCCTCGTCCCGAGTGAACGAAATTTTGGGTAGGATTTCTTGAGCGTTGTATCCAAGAATTATCAGCTCCCTCAGCTTCCTCAGCTCCCTCAGCTCCCTCAGCTTCCTCAGCTCCCTCAGCTCCCTCAGCTCCCTCAGCTCCCTCAGCTCCCTCAGCTCCCTCAGCTCCCTCAAATAGGCGCAAGCGTTCTGACCAAAGTAAGCCGAGGGTGGTATAGTCGTAGGCGAGGTTTTGTTTATAGTCCCCGGCGGTATCGATTTGGATGGCTTGACGGAGGTTTTCTTCGGCTTGGTTGAGTAAGTTGAGTACTGCTGCTGTATCTGGGGTGTTTTTCGCTAGCAAGCATTGGGTTTTAGCAATTTGTTGATAGCGTTTAGCTCTACTCTCATCTTGACTTAACTGCTGGTGGAGATGGCAGCTTTGCTGGTAATATTCTATGGCTTTGGTGTAATCTCCCGCATCTTGGTAGGATTGGGCTATCCATGACCATTGGTTTGCTACTGCTTGTTGTAGATCTAATTGTTCGTAGAGTTGGCGGCTTTGTTGGTAATATTCGATCGCATCCTCGTACTTACCCCAGTCTTGATAGATTCTCCCTAACTGATAGTAACTCACAGCTACTAATGATTGTTCTTCTAGCTTCTGTAGTATTGCCAAGCATTGTTGCTGATGCTCTACTGCCTGCTCATACTTGCTCCATGCTCGATAGGAATCACCCAGCCAGCACCATTGGTTAGCTACATTCTGCTGTTTCTCCAATTGCTCGTAGAGTGTACGGCTTTGTTGGTAACGTGCGATCGCATCTTCGTACTTACCCCAGTCTTGATAGATTCTCCCTAGCTGATAGTAGGCATCTGCTACATTTGGTTGGTCATCCAGTTGCTGGGATATTGCCAACTCCTTAAGTTCACATTCAACTGCTTGTTCATATTTGCTCCATTCTCGATAGCAAACAGCTATGTTGTACCATTGCCAAGCAACACTCTTCTTTTGCTCCAATTGCTCGTAGAATTGGCGGCTTTGTTGGTAATGTGCGATCGCATCTTCGTATTTACCCCAGTCTTGATAGATTTTCCCCAGCTGATTGTAGGCATTTGCTATATTTGGTTGGTCATCCAGTTGCTGACGGATTGCTAAATCTTTATTTTCACATTCGACTGCTTGCTCATACTTACTCCACTGGCGATAGCAATCAGCTAGCCAATACCACAAGCCAGCTATATTCTTCTGCTGTTGCTCCAATTGTTCATAGAGTTCACGACTTTGTTGGTAAGATGCGATCGCATCTTCATATTTACCCCAATCTTGATAGATTCTCCCTAGCTGAAAGTAACTCACAGCTACTAATGATTGGTCTTCTAGCTGCTGTCGAATCGTCAAACACTGTTGCTGATGAGCTACTGCTTGTTGATATTTGCCCCATGCTCGATAACAATCAGCTAGGTTGTACCATCGAGTAGCTACATTCTGCTGTTTCTCCAATTGCTCGTAGAGTGTACGGCTTTGTTGGTAAGATGCGATCGCATCTTCATATTTACCCCAGTCTTGATAGATTTTCCCTAGCTGACAGTAAGCTAATGCTACTGATGATTGGTCTTTCAGCTTCTGGTGTATTGTCAAATACTTTCGCCGATACTCAACTGCTTGCTCATATTTGCTCCATTCCCGATAACAGTCTGCTAACCAACCCCATAGGTTAGCTACATCCTTCTGTTGTTCTAATTGCTCATAGAGTTGGCGGCTTTGTTGGTAATATGCGATCGCATCTTCATATTGACCCCAGTCTTGATAGATTTTCCCTAAGTGATAGTAGTTTGCTGCTACACCTAATTTGTCTTCTAGCTGCTGGAATATCCTCAAACACTGCTGCTGATGCTCAAGCGCCTGCTGATATTTACCCCATGCTCGATAGCAAACAGCTAGACAGTACCATTGGTTAGCTACATCCTGCTGTTTCTCCAATTGCTCATAGAGTTGGCGGCTTTGTTGATGATATGCGATCGCATCCTCGCACTTACCCCAATCTTGATAGATTCTCCCTAGCTGATAGTAGGCATCTGCTATATTTGGTTGGTCATCCAGCTGCTGACAGATTGCCAAATTTTTAAGTTCACATTCGACAGCTTGCTCATATTTACTCCACTGGCGATAGCAATCAGCTATCCAGTTCCATCGGGTAGCTACATTCTGCTGTTTATCCAATTGTTCATAGAGTTGGCGGCTTTGGTGATAATATGCGATCGCTTGTTCGTACTTACCCCAAGCTTGATATATTCTCCCCAGCTTATAGTAAGCGAATGCTACTGATGATTGGTTTTCCAGCTTCTGGTGTATTGCCAAAGACTTTCGCCGATACTCAACTGCTTGCTCATATTTGCCCCATTCCCGATAACAGTCTGCTAACCAACCTGATAGGTTAGCTACATTCTTCTGTTTCTCCAATTTTTCGTAGAGTTGGCGGCTTTGGTGATAATATGCGATCGCTTGTTCGTATTTAACCCAATCTTGATAGATTTTCCCTAGCTTATAGTAAGCTAATGCTACTGATGATTGGTTTTCCAGCTTCTGGTGTATTGCCAAAGACTTTCGACGATACTCAACTGCTTGCTCATATTTGCCCCATTCCCGATAACAGTCTGCTAACCAACCCCATTGGTTAGCTACATTCTGCTGTTTCTCCAATTTTTCGTAGAGTGTACGGCTTTGGTGGTAATATGCGATCGCATCTTCATATTTACCCCAGTTTTGATAGATTCTCCCTAACTGATAGTAGGCATCTGCTATATTTGGTTGGTCATCCAGTTGCTGACGGATTGCCAAGTCTTGATGTTCACATTCGACAGCTTGCTCGTATTTACCCCACTCTCGATAGCAAACAGCTAAGTTGTACCACCGGGTAGCTACATTCTGCTGTTTCTCCAATTGTTCGTAGAGTTGGCGACTTTGGTGGTAATGTGCGATCGCATCTTCATATTTACCCCAGTCTTGATAAATTCTCCCTAGCTGATAGTAGGCTAAAGCTACTGATGATTGCTTTTCCAGTTTCTGGCGTATTGTTAAGCATTGTTGCTGATGCTCTACTGTGCTATTATTTTACATAATGGAGTAGGTGTGCGCCTGTAGGGTATAAGCAACCAGTGCGATCGCTTCAATTGGGGATTAGACGCCCTAGTGTGAGGCCACCAGTGGTAGCAAGTTAGCCCTTGTCTTAAACTCCTAAGAAACACTCTGGCTAATGGCTAATGGCTAATGGCTAATGGCTAATGGCTAATGGCTTTCAAGAAACACAAGAGAACAGGGAACAGGCAAGAGGGAGCAAAAAACGTGCCCCTTGGACGCTCAGATCTTGCACCTTCAATTTCGATCAACGACTCCACCAATTGCTGACAACAGCAGCCAAGTTAAGACATTAACCCGAAAATCAAATAGGGTTACATCTACTAAGTTGAAGATAGTAAAGCAGCTAAAAGCTAGCAGATAGGTGAAGAGGATTAACTGATCTTGATACTTTTGATTTTTAGCTACAGTAGACCAATTTTTCAACAACTGTACTCCCTTAACCATAATCCAACCAACCAAACTAAACAAGAACAGTGTTGCTGGGATGCCGGTTTCCGCAGTTAACATCAATAGTAGATTGTGAGGATGACCCAGCCAAATACCCATTTTTGCTTCGTACAGGGGTGTAAAATTACGTAACCCCCAACCTAGCCAGGGACGCTCTTGAGTCATGGATAAGGTAAACTGCCATTGGGTAGTTCGGAGTAGTGCGACAGGTCGATCGGGATGTAACTGATCCGAAAGCCTTGCCCAAAAGTATGCTGGGATTAGCTGACGCAACCACTGACGCCCTAGAAATTCAGGACCAAAAGATGCCCAGAAAATACTACCTACGGCGGTGACTACACTAACTACCAACCAATGCCAACCCAAGTACAAGGCAAAAGCCAGACAAGCGACAACGGCAATACCCCAAGCATTGCGAGAACTAGTTAGCAAAAGAGCGATCGCATTACCAATTACTAATACTGTCAAAAACCATAGTATCCTGTCTGGAGACTTACTTGATTGCCGTCGCCAAGCTTGAAATTTCTCTATCCACAGCCCTAACCCCAAAATTAATACCATTTGGAGATAAGCTGCCAGGATATTAGCATAGATAAAGATTGAAGCCATACGACCAGGGGGATTGCCGTTGCCTTCTAGTGCCCAACCAAATATAGCTGGCAACTGCTCTGGATGAGCCCATCCCAGAAACATTTGCCCTAAGCCAAGAATTACTACTACCACCGAAGGTATAACGAGAATCCAGGCTAACCGCCGCAGTTGACCAGGGGTTTGAATTAAAATGTTATAGGTGGCAAATACGATAAAGAAGGGGAGCAAGTTTGTCAAACCCAGGAAAGCTTCGGTGGGATTTAAGGCCAAGGAAGATGTCATAATTAACCAGAGGCCGAGGATTGCCAGTCCCCAATTGAGAGGACGACGTATCATTGTCCGGTACTCTTGCCACCAAACATCGATTAATGCTAAAGATAGCCCCACTATTCCCAAAACGGGAAACAAGGGAAAGACAAAACATCCTATTTGGAGAAATTCCCAACCTCTCTGCAAATGAGGTTCAGGATGCCGACTATCAGCAGAGGAAATAGGAAATGGGAAATTGAAAATGGTCAAAACAATTCAAAATTATCAATCAAAAATCCTGACATACATACAAAGAGACAAGGCTCTAGAAAAAAGATAAGAAACAAGTCAGCTTCCCTCTGAGTCTCCTACCTTCTGCCTTCTGCCTTCTGCCTTCTGCCTTCTGCCTTCTGCCTTCTGCCTTCTGCCTTCTGCCCTCTGCCCTCTGCCTTCTGCCTTTTGCTATAAAATTCAAACTGGTTCCCAACAATAGGCACGAGTAAGACGAATTTGTGCTAAGGCAAAAATTGTGGGGATAATACGACCATAATTAGTTGCGATCGCTCGCCAGCCTAAATCAGCTAAGAAGTAACCCCAAAGCATGGAGCCAACACAGGCAAACACAGTGCGGGTCGCAGCATAACGGGCCGCATTCAGCGCCATTCCCTGTTTTGCTGTTTGTAATACAAAGTAGTTCTGCAATTGGGCGGCAGCGGCAGTACCACCTCGCACGATAGTTTGCTTGGCAACTTGATACTTAGCGAAATGAACAGCAAACTGATAGGCTATTTTTTGCAGCAGTATTGGTTTGAGGATGGAACTAACCGCTAGGGCACTACCACCTTTGAGGAGCATTTCTACTGGATTGTGTTGAAGCTGTACAGGTAGTGGTTCAGAGAATTTTGACTGAGCAAGCGATTGCTGTACCTTTAATGTCAGGGATTGTTGTTCTGATACAGGTAATTTTTTCCAGGCTTGACCGATCAAGTGAAGGAAGATCTCTGCTTCGATATCGGTAGTTGTCAGCTGTTGAGAGTAGGGAATCTTCAGGTAACGACAAACCTGAGTTAGGGCTTGTCGGTAGGTAATTTCCCTAGTTCTACCCTTGAGTACAGTTATACCATCTGCTGCCAAAAAGCGAAATCGCTCTTCTAGAGCATCCAACCAAGCCTCACGGCTTTGGCTTTGGATTTCGATTACATCATTGCGGTGTAGGTAGTCTAACGGATTAAACTTGCGGCGGAACAGAATTACCGTCAGCTGTTGTAATTCTTCTTCTGTAGCTAAATCTAAAGCAGTTCTTAGCTCATCCAATGTCTTTCCCTCTCCAGCACCAGATTTAGTATCGTTCACTATTTTACTCTAGGAGGTCTGAAACTGTACCGACTTTGATCCTTTCTTCTGAGCCTATACCGTACCTCTGCGAATCATTTTAAAGCCATATACATATATACCCGCAAATTTATACCGTTGTTCTTGCTCTCGCCATTCAGCAAGACCGATTTCGCTGAGAAAATCAGCAAAATTATCAAATGATGACATAATATCCTGGGCTGATTCTTGCCATACTGTTTGCAATTCTTCTTTCGATAATAGGGCTTGGTGATCTTTAAGAGAGTCAAAAAATTTCCTCAAATCAGGATATTCTTCTCTAATTGCATTGCAGCGCTCTTCTGATGCTCCCTTCAGTCCAATTTCTAGGGACTTTCCTCGAAGTAAGCAGTCTGTAGGTGGCTTAATTGATGATTGTCCTTGATAACTTAATTCTCTTTCCTTCGCTGCTTTAAGCAATATGCTCAAACTCCGAGGAAAAGTAGTGCCACTGGAGTCTGTTAAACGTTCATAAACCCACCGAGAAACATATTTTGCTTTGCTGCCGCGTCTGCGACGGCTTCCCCAAAGTAATTCTAAGGCTTGCTCAATTACCTCTTCACTAGCTTGCTCGATACTTTCTACTGGAGAGAAACGATTAACTAATTGCTTGAATTCATCTGATTGAATAGCTTGTCTGAGTGCTAATCTTAAAAAATCTACCCTTGTCCACTGTAAAAGAATATCGCGCCCATTAAAGTGACTTTTATTATCAAAATTTAGTCCAATCCAAATATCCTCTCTCAGGAATATTTTAAATCGAATAGCTGTTAATCTACGAGAATCACAAGCCTGTAAGAACTGAAATAAACCAGTCAATGCTTGTTGTCTTACTTCACTTGATTGAGGAAAATCTTCATCTAAATCATCATAAAGTAACCAAAGTATTTTGTCTTCTTGTTGCAATTTTTCATCGATAAGATATAGTGCATCTGTGACTACGAGGCGTAGGTCAACATTGGTAGATAATTGAAGCAAACCTTGACTGTGCTCAGATTGCCACTTATCGACCGGTAAATCATCGAGGATTTTTTTTAAATCTCTAAACTTTTCACCTTTTTTACCTTTAGGGAATTTAAAATAATTTTCCTTAAATGCTCTCAGTAGCAAATAAGTTCTCCAAAAGGCTTCCCAGGAGCCGTTTTCTCTCTGTAAGCCTGTATGGATTATTTGGAAGTCATCACGAGATGGGCGGCTGTCATAAAATCTACCATGACCGGAAAGGAATTTTGCCTGATCTAAGCGACCACGAGCTAGTTTTTTAGCTGTGTTGCTATGTTTCAGCAGTAGCCAATAAAGAGCTGTTTTACCAGTTCCCTTGCGACCTCTGATCAGACAAGTAGTATCATCTAGAAATTTTACAAAATCAGTAGTCTGCTGAAACACTAGACTAAGATCTTGTTTTTGATCAGCCGCGTTCACTTCAGGAAATTGAAGGCTTTCAATAATTTTCCAGCGACTATCTGCGCCAGTTAAAATATCTTCTCGTTTAAACTTATCAGTTTCTTCATCAATTAGATTAGCAATCCGATTGTAATAGTCTATCAGTGCTGGTACAGGATAACTATCAGCCAAAGCAATTGGTGAAAGGTAGGGAACGACTAGGGGCTCTACTAGTTCAGAATTAGACTCATCCAAATCGGACTCGCTGTCACCGTTTTCGTCTTCATTCGTTTCATCATCGATATCTGTTGAACTCTTAATATTTTCCTGCAAATGCTGCCAAATTTTTCTCACTTTAGACATCCCAGTTTCTGTGACATCAGGAACGGGAGTAAAAACCAAGCTCATTGATAAATTTCTTAAAACTTGAATTGATTGGAATAGCAATTCAATTCCTTGTCGATTTTGTTCGTTAGGAAAGAGAAATATAATTACTTCATCGGCTGCTCGCAGTAATGATAAAGCTCCCCATTGATTAATTCCAGTTCGTGAATCAACAAGGATAATATCAGGCTTCAATTGCTCCTGTATTTCACGAGTAAAAATAGACCAAAGATTTTCCCCCCTGTCAACAACCGTAGTAGCTCGCAGATCATCAACTTTAGCAATATAATCTAGATTGAAATCACCAGCGGGAACGACAAATAATCTCCCTGTTGCATTAGGAATTCTCACTTCGCCAAATATTTGCGCTACTGAAATACTAGGTTCGACGCCTTCTGGCAAGTAGGAACGTTCATAAAAATAGTCAACAATACCATACTCTGGTTGTGGATTGAGGTTGAATGCTGTACTTAAACCAGGTGCCTCTAAATCTAAATCAACAGCAACAACTTTGCGACCACGCATTGCTAGAATCCAGGCTACGTGGGTTAAGGCTGTAGTTCGACCTACTCCTCCCTTAAAAGAATAAAACGTCACTGTCCGAGGCACACGGAGTTGGCGTTGGGAAGGTTGAGGATAGTTTTGAGGGTTGGCTGCCTGTAGCGCTAAGTCTTGCCAAGTGTATACTAAATCTCCATTAGCAACCTGTGGGCGAGAAAGATGAAGTGATTCGGCTTCTTGAAGCGTATACAAGGAGAGAAAACCAGGAGACAAAGATTGGCGAAGGAAACTCAGCACTTGCTCTTTGCGTTGAGGAATGGATAAACCCGCAAAGCGATCGCTTACAATAGTTAGATTCAGCAAACCTGACGTGGAAATATTCATGTCAACCCATTCCGGGGAATTATGCACATAATGGCTCGTAATTTCCTGCTTTAGCGCTCTTTGCCAAGTCTCCTGCATTTTGATTCTCCCTAAAGTTGAGTGGCTTGCTTCTCTAACCACCCTATGAGGCTCTTATATGCGTGTAACCAACGTTTATAGTTTGTATCGTCAGGTTCACTACAACAGTAGCGCATATCTATAAAATGTTGGCTGGGATTCTCAACCTCATTTATCCATTTCTGAACTTCTGGGAACTGCTGAACTCTGTAATACAGTCGATTGTGTCTTTTCAAAGCATCAATGAAGCTATGCCCTGGATTCGTGATCGTATGTCCAGGATTATTAGAGTCTGTTTTCCATTCCTGAGTGGCATTCTTCGGCAGAGTGGCAAAGATCATCGCTTTGAGGAGACACTCGATAGTAACACCACCAAAGTGCATAGCAGCTACTTTTCGCTTGGATTGGCATAATGTTTCAGTATCTTTATGGCGCTCTAAGAATACACCTTGATAATCTTCCATACTCCGTAAAAATATGATTACTTAAATTGTAACTGCTCATCGCAATAAAGATGCTCCAATGATAAGAGAGAAGCTAAATTGAACACTTGAGTGTATATTAGAGGTGATCGCGAATGAGCGAAAGGTGAGTTAGTATGACGAAATATAAGACTTACAGAGAGGTCAGAAATACTTTCTAAAACCATGTTAAAATTTAAATAAATCGATTGCTTAATCTAAAATAATTAATCCAGACAAAACTTAATTTTTAATTATGCATCAACTTTCTCTTAATCTTAAGACTGACTATGCTAATCCGTTTAGATATCAACAGTACTTTAACCAAGATTTTTTGTGTCAGCCTTATTTGTTAACAAATAATGGCGTTTTATTTGAAGAGGATTGCCTAAAAATAATTGCCGCCATTAAAAATGATATTGCAGATGTTTTTTTCGCCGATCCTCCTTTTAATTTAGGCAAAGATTATGGTAAAAAGCATGATGATTTAATTAAGGATGAAAGCTACCTTAATTGGTGTCAATCCTGGATAAGTGAGTGTTGCAGAATACTTAAACCTGGAGGCAGTCTTTTTATCTATAATTTGCCAAAATGGAATATTTTACTGGGAGCATATTTAATTAATCACGGTCTTACTTTTAGACATTGGATTGCTATCGATATCAAATTTGGTCTTCCTATCCCTGGTAGATTATATCCAAGCCACTACAGCCTTTTATACTACTCCAAAGGCAAACCAAAAATATTTCGTAAAATCAGAACTCCTATAGAAAAATGTCGTCATTGCGGAGGTGACATTAAAGATTATGGAGGTCATCGTAAGTCAATGAATCCTCTGGGGGTTAATTTAACAGATGTTTGGCATGACATACCACCTGTACGTCATTGGAAATTTAAAAGTAAAAAGCGCAAAACTAACCAATTATCAACGAAGATTTTAGATCGGGTTGTGGAAATGTCTAGCATTCCGGGGGATTTAATTGTCGATCCCTTTGGTGGTAGTGGCACAACCTACGCTGTCTGTGAAGAAAAAGATCGGTATTGGATTGGTATGGATATACAGAACTGTGATGTAATTTCCGAAAGACTGACACAAGACTATTTGCACTATCATAAGAACGATGACTACATTACTCCAAGTCACTATTATTGATGGTTCTGTCGATATTGTGATTAACTTTCCAGAGAAAGAGCCAGTGTGCTTTGCTGAGATTGAGGCTGTCTTTTCATCCAAGTGAAAGGTTAAGAAATCGTTACTCATTTAACAATGTTGCCAGTTTCTCTGTTTCTATCTGGAAAGTGTTTTTGGGAGATTGGGATATCCACTAACTATGTACACTAATATAGGTTTCATTCTTCATTGTGAAAAACCTCTCCCCCAACCCCTCTCCTGCAAGGAGAGGGGAGCCGGAGTTTCTTGTTCCCCCTTCCCTACAAGGGAAGGGGGCTAGGGGGTTAGGTTTCTGGTGCAAGCTGTCGAAATAATTACTAAAACCTTATCAAGATTCTGCCTAACCTCTTCATTGCTAATTCGCAGCAGTTGTAGTCCTCTTGCTGATAAAATGCGATCGCGTTCTGCATCATATTCAACTTGTTGCTGATGAATTTCCCCATCCATTTCTATCACTAATCTGGCAGCGTGACAGTAAAAATCGACAATAAATCCATCAATAATCTGTTGACGACGGAAGTGTAATTGATTCAACCGATTAGCACGAAGGTATTGCCAGAGGATTTTTTCTTCTGGGGTCATTTGGCGGCGGAGTTCTTTCGCACGCTGCACTTTGGTTGAGCTTACTTTTTGTCCAATAACAATGTTGCCAGTTTCTCTGTTTCTATCTGGGAAGTATTTTTGGGAGGTTGGAATATCCATTAACTATACAGCAGTTTCCGCTGCAATGAGGTACACCTGAATCAGTTGTCAAAATTGGATAGATGTCCATCAAGTTTTTCTCCTAAGGTTGTTTATTAAATATTGAGAATGGAGAATGGAGAATGGAGAATGGAGAATGGAGAATTGGGAATGGAGAATGGAGAACTGGGAATGGAGAACTGGGAATGGAGAACTGGGAATGGGGAATTGAGAGTCATTTTTAGATTTGCCATTTTTAATGATTGCATGAATAATAGAAATCAATTCATTAGATTCATTAAGTAAAGGAAGCAATCTTTGTTCCAATGTATTCTCGGTAGCAATTAAAATCTTCAACCAATAATTGGTTTCTCTAGCCTCCTTGAGACAAATACTCATTTTATGAATAAAATCTGCTTTACTTTCTGCATCTTGTGCTTCCTCAAGATTAGCTCCAATACTTGTTCCAGAGCGGATTAGCTGTTTACTTAAGTCATATCCTGTACCACCATTTTCTCTCAAAAATTTACAAAGATTAACTATTCATATGCTAAAATTAAGTGTTCTTTCTTGTAAATCTTTTTTGGCCATTTTTGAGTAGATGCAATTCAACAATTTAATTATATATTAAACTGTACAAAAACAGAAAAACGTTGTAATTATTTGCCCATTTTTCAATTCTCAATTCTCAATTCCCAATTCTCAATTCCCAATTCTCAATTCCCAATTCTCAATTCTCAATTCTCAATTCTCAATTCTCCATAAGAT